>DAIMZG010000036.1:0-14041 GCA_036734065.1 Catalimonadaceae bacterium | reverse complement strand
CTTCCCATGCCAGCGGCCAACACTACGAGGGTGGGTTGCATGCAATTAGGTTTGGGGTGAGGGAATGCGTGTGGCAAAGATGCCAAAAAAGGGGATTCGCCTACCGTTACGCAGGCCGCTACTTTTCGGATACGCCCACCTAGAGGCGAATGCGCACGCCAAAGGGCATTTCCTCGTCGTAGCCGGACACATCGAAGCGCCGGAGAAAGTCGCGGAGGCGCTGCCGATCGCCGAAGATGGCCAAGTCTTGTCGCATGGCCTCGGTTTGTTCCTCCACCTCGCGCTTGCGCCGCCGGAATTTCTGCCCCATCTGGCGGCTGTTGCCCGCAAAGGCTTGGTAGAAGTCGGCCTGGTCGCCGTAGTGGGTCATGGTCCGGAGTTCTTCTTCGGCTTCGGCCAGTTGGTTTTCCAGCACCTGGTTGTAGTAGGCCAGTTCTGTATCGGCCAATTGGGCGAGGTCGGCGGCCTCGGCCCGTACTTCGTGCTGGAGGCTGAGCAGTTCGAAGAAATCCTCTTGCTTGTAGGCAGCCGTCACGCGCTGCATGAGCCGGGTTTTTTCGGCCCGCTCGGCCTCGGTGGTGGCGCGGTCGGGGTGCAGCAGTTTGGCCAGGCGCATGTAGAGACTGCGGACGGCCTTGCCCAGGTTGCTCATTTCGGCCTCGGCCTCGGCCTGCCGCTCGGGGTCGTCGGGCTCGTCGCGGGCGGCGCGTTCAAACGCATCGCGCATAGTCTTTTCGCGTTCCCGAAACTTTTCGCCAATGTCGGCGACCTTTTCTTCGTCGAGGTTGTCGAGATCCACCTCCATATCGAACAAGTTGCGGAGCATTTCTTCGGTAAAGGCCTTGGACTGTGCTTCGGCCTCGGCCTGCTGCTGGGCGTAGCTCTTGGGGCTGTGCTGGTCATAGACAAACTGCACGTGCTCGTTTTCGGAGTCGCGTTCGAGGATGGCCACGGCCAACTGACGGATGAGGAAAGATATTTTTTCTTGCTCGCGCTGACGGAAAAGCTTGTCCACCGAATGCGCGTCGAGCTTGAAGAGCAACTGAATGCGCAATTCGTGCACTGCTTCCAGCAGCGGCACGATCTCCTGCTGGTAGCGGCGCTGGGCTTGCTGAAACTCCGCCTCCACTTCCACCATCCGGGCCTTGAGTTGGGCAATGCGCTCGATACGCACGTTGAACAGCTTTTGGGCGGCCGTGAGCGGGCGTTTGGCCTGGGCCTCGAAACGGGGAATGGGCAAATCGGGGGAGGGAGGTTGCGGACGCGGGTTAGCCGGAGACTTTCGGGGCATTGGAAAAGAGTTGAATGGGGGCGGAAGATAATGACTGTGAAGCACGGGAAAAATGGCACTATGAAGGCACCAGGGCGGCGATTACGTTCGCTTGCAAATTCGATTTACGAAAGGTGCCTTCATGTAAAGTAGGCATTCATAATAACCTTTTGTGCGATAAGAAAGTAAAAAAAGCATCTAAAATCCTACTGCTGACAGGATTCACCAAACACGCCATATTTTTTCCGATTATGCCTAAATCTCTCCTTTTTTTCTGCGGCTTGTTGCTCGCCGCCACGACGGCGTTCGCGCAGCCGGGTGCGCTGGTTGTCCTTGATTACGAGCGCAGCGCCTTCAACGACAACCAGCCCCTGCCCGCGGCTACCAACTTCACGATCACGGGCCCCGTCAACGAGCGCGTTTCGATGGTCGAATGCCTGGTGTACTCGGGTGGTAACTACCAAAAGCGCAACCACCTGTACCGCAACGCCTGGAAGAACAGTTTTGCGGCCAGCGAAAATACTTTCTATCTGCCGATCAACTACAAACTGCGCGGAGGCGAAGAATACGATTTCGTCATTAACTACTATCGCCAGTTGACGGAGGAAGAAACCGATAACTTGCGTGGGCAGATGTATGACCTGCTCGACGCCTACGTCGGCCAGCAAGTGCAGCCCGGCCGCAACCGGGTGGAGTTTGGCAAAAATCCGCATCAACTCATCCGCGATCTCAACACGATTGTCCGCAATGGGCTGACGTATTATCGCAATCCCAACGGCATCGAGTTTGATGGTTTTTCGGAGTTGGCCCAAGGCAACTTTGAGCAATTGCGCGACCGCCGTTTGGGCCGTGCGCGCTTTGTGCTCAACCGCTCGCGCGACGAGGCGCGGCGCGTGGAATACGACGAGCAGATGGAGATTATCCGCACGACGCTCTACCGCGAAGTGGACGTAATTATTAACAGTGGCCTGTCGGTGATTGGCGACAGCAAGGCTATTCTGAATTATCCCGTCGAGCGTACGCTCAATGTGATCACCCTGCACGGCGGCTACGGCGGCGTGTACCTCGACGGCGGGCTAGACGACCTCGACTACGCCTCGGGCTTTTTTGCCGGACTTACTTTGCCGCTGGGCCGTAAGGCATTCGCCTCCAAGTTCTGGAGTCGTTCGGCCCTCGTGACGGGGGTGTACGTCCAAAACTTCGAGCAGGACAATCGCGAGATCAGCGGCCCGATCATCCAGCGTCCCTTCTACGTGGGCCTGGGCTACAAAGTGTTTCGGTTTGCCCGTCTCACGGCGGGCGCCACCCTCCTCGAAGACAGCCAAACGGCGGGGGGCATAGACAACTTGGGTGACCGGATTTTTGTGCGACCCTTTGTGGGCCTGCAAATTGAAATCAACCTGTGGGCCGACCTGGCCCAGTAGGAAAAAATCTCTCCCATGAAGCCATTTCTCCTACTTTTTTTCGCCACTTTTCTGACGCTTTCGGCCCATGCCCAGCAAGACTATTATCGCTGGCGGGTGGGCGTATCGGCGGGTTACCTCCATTACTACGGCGACCTCAACCAGCGCTTCTTTGCGCCTACGCCCCAACTGCGCAACGATCCGCTGGACTACCTCACCTACGGAGCTTCAGTCGAGTATTCGCTCGGCCCGGCTTGGGGTGCCCGCCTGAGCTATACGCAAGGCGCCTTTACGGCCAACGACAGGGCTATTAACTGGGACGGCTCGCTGCGCACCGATGCTACCAACTTCGGCCGGGCCCTCAACGCCCGCACCGAGATTCGCGATGCCGCGATTATGTTTACTTATTACTTCGATAACGACGAATTGCTCAGCCGCCGGGTATTTCTGAGTCCTTACTTTTCTTTCGGGGTGGGGGTGACAGACTTTGAAGTGTTCGGCGATTTGTTCTACGGACCGGGCCAGGATCAGCAGTATTTTTATTGGACTGATAACACCGTTCGCGACCGCCCGGAGGATGCACCCGATGCTGCCCAGGCTGCGGAGGTGAGCCAGAACGGACAGTTTGAAACTAACCTGACGCAGTTGCGCACCGAAGACGAAGCCTACAGCACACGGGTGCTGCACATTCCGGTAGGGGTAGGGCTCAAGTTCCGACTCTCGAGCCGCGTCAATCTCAACCTCGACCTGACAGCCCGTTACGCGTTTACCGATTACCTGGACGACGTCAGCCAAAATTACCTCGCCTTCGATGACCCTCAGCGGGCTTATGCCAGCAACCCGAGCGGTACGGGCATGCCCGGCGAGCCGCGCGGCAATCCCAACCGGGATTTTGATGACATTTACACCTTCACCTCCGTGTCGCTGCACTACAATTTCGGCCTCAAAACCGATAGCTACCGGGCGCCCCGCCTGTTTGCACCTCTGAATAGCTCGGCCAGTCCGTTGTTGCCCGCCGCGCCACCCCGCGCCGACAAAGCAGCGACCGACACTGCCCAAGCGGAGGGCGCACCATCCGATACGGTAGTTCGCGTACAGCCCTTCTTGCTCGACATGAACCGCCTGCCCCGCGACACGGTGGCCCGGCCCACGTTTGGGTTGCAAGATTTGCAGCGGCGCACCGACAGTTTGGTAGCGGCCCGGTCGCTGGCCGACAGTGCCACGGCCCTGCGCTTTGGCCGCGACAGCCTCGTGTTGTCGCCCGTGGGTGTCCCGATGGTAGCCGACAGCATGGTAGCCGATGGCCGGATGGCCGATTCGCTGACGCAGGCATCCGACACGCTGGCCTCGGCAACGGATACGCTGGCCACTCCCCCCGCTACGCTCGACACCCGCTCTTCTAGCCTCGACTCGCTCCGGAGTAAGTCCGTGGCCATGCGCCGCGGCCCGGTGCGTCCCTACCTGGTGCCTTTCAATCCGCTGCCCGCCCCGCGCGATACGACCCTTGCTGATACCCTTTCGCCCGCAGCGGCTACCACGGCCGCCGGGTCTGACACCTCGCTCCGGCGGATGGAAGCCCAATTAGAGGCACAAGCCCGCGAGATGGCCGAACTGCGTCAACTGCTCACGGGGCGCCGCGATACTACCTTGGCTCCGGCTCCGGCCACTCGCTCGGCGACGAGCGATACCCCGCCGCGCGACCGAAACGCGGAGCGCGAACTGGACAGACTGCGCCGTGAAAATCAGGCGTTGCGCGACGACCGACGGCGTGCTGACCGGGCGGGTACCACCGTGGTGCCCGTACCCGTACCGACGGGCGGCGGGCAAACCACCGAGCGCGTAGTAGATACCAGCGGCACGGCGGCCCTCAACCGCCGGATCGAAGCGCTGGAGGCGGAATTGCGCCGGGCGCGGGATAATCGTGGTAACTACGGGGGTACGCCTACCCAAAACACCACTACTACAGGGGCGGCATTACCCGCCGCCACGAGTCGCGACAGCACTGCGCTGGCGGCCGAGCGAGATTCCTTGCAAGGCGCCATCCGGGCGGCCGAAGCCGACCTGGCGGCCCGGCGCGACACCGCCACCGCCGATGACCAGGGCGTTGCGCAGGCCACGGCTGACCTGGATCGTTTGCGTCAGCAGTTGGGTAGTCGCGAGGATTCGCTGGCGGCCCTGCGCGAGCAGTTGGCCGAAGCCGAACGTATTGAGATGCGGTTGCAGGAGTTTCGGCAATCTCAGATATATTTTGAGTTGAACTCGGCCGAGGTTTCGGCTGCCGATCGCGCCCGCATCGAGCAGGTTGCCGCCTTGGTAAAGCAGTATCCGGCCGTAGAAATATTGCTCCGGGGCTTTACGGACAAGACGGGCAATGCGCAGTACAACCTCAAGCTTTCGCAACAGCGAGCCAAGGCCGTGCGCGACCGCCTGACCAGCAGAGGGGTAGCCGAAGATCGTATCCGGGTAGAGTATTACGGCGCCGACCTGACGCCCGACATGGACAGTTCGTACGGGCGCCGCGTCGAGATTGTAATGACAACCGAATAAGGGAGTGCTGGGCGGTGGCAAACGCTGTTGCAGAACCGTCCGCAAGTCTCTTGGCACGCAAGTTACGTCCTGATATAGGCGTAACTTGCGTGCGAGTGTGTAGCCCAGTGATCAACTTTGCGCATCCCGAGTTGTTGGTAAATTCGCGCTGTCTTTTTGTATGAACCTCTCTTCGTACCCCATCAACCATTTTGCTTTGCAGCACGTGGCCGATCCGACGGCCTTCGCCGCCGCAGTAGCTCTTCTGCAATCGCAACCCGCCCTGGCCCTCGACCTGGAGTTTGACCGCAATCGCTACACCTACGGCTTTACGTTGTGCCTGATTCAGGTGGCGGCCCAAGACCAGTGCTTCCTGATTGACCCGCAAGCCATCGCCGACCTGTCGCCGCTGTGGGCGCTCCTGGCCGACCCGGCGCAACGGCTGCTCATGCACTGCGGCAACGAAGACGTACGGTTGCTCAAGACGCTGGGCTGCGAGCCCCGCAACCTCTACGACACCGATGTGGCCGCCCGGGTGCTCAACTACGAACGCACTTCGCTCTCGCAATTACTGCTGCAACTGTACGGCATCGAGATCAGCAAATCGTCGCAGACCAGCAACTGGAACCACCGCCCCCTCACCGAAAAGCAGTTGCGCTATGCGGCCACCGATGTAGTGTATTTATTTGACTTGCAGCAGCGGCTGGAGGCCGATATCACGGCACTGGGCCGTACGCACTGGATGGACGAAGAAATGGCCCGGCTGGCCCAAGTAGCCGAAGACGACTCGCCCTATCCGCACCTGCGGATGAAAGGAGCCGCATTGCTATCACCCTTCGACCAGCACGTGCTCGGAACGCTCTTTGCCCAGCGCGAAGCCGTAGCTCGCCACCTCAATCGCCCGCCCTTTCAGGTGATGGCCAACGATACGTTGCTGCGGATTGCTACGGACGAGTTGCCCAACTGGGCCGTGTGGCAGTCACTGCCGGGTTTGCACGCCAAAGTTCGGGCACGTATGGCCTTCGAGCAGTGGCAGACCCTAGGGCAGACGGCCCGCCACGAGGCCCAGGCACAGCAACTGGCACGTCGCCCGGTGCGCCAATCCCCACGCCGCACCAGCACCTCGAAGCGCCGAACAGCACTTTTGCAGCGCGTGCAGGGGCTGCTGGCAGCACGCTTTGGGGAACACGCCGCGCGCCTGCTGCTTACCTCCGGGCTCATTCGGGAGATCGCCGAACAGGGACATACCCTGGCGGTGCTCAAAAACTACGCCCGGCAGATCGTGGAAGACGTAGCCCACGCGCACGACATTGACCTGAGTGTTGTGCGCTAGCGGAAGCGGTCGGCCGAGCGCACCAACTGCTCGTCGCGCCGGATGAAACGGTTGGCCAGCACGTTACAACCCAGGGCCACCATGGTCAGGTACAGGGCTGGGCCGTAGCTGCCCATTTGTTCGGGCTCGAGAAAATTTTCGCCCCGGCGCGCCAGCAGCAAGATGGACGCCACTACGCCTGCCATCAGCAGCGAGTTGAGTGCACCGAGTTTCATCTGCCGCATACGATTGCGATAAGAGAAAATTTCGTAGGTGGCTAGTGCCGCCGCTGCCAACGCGAGCAGGGCGATGTAAATCGTGGTTTCCTGACGGGGGGGGGCTTGGTCGCCCGGTTGATAGGTGAGCTGAAATGCCGTCAGTTCGGCCCGGGCATCCGAATCCTCGGCCGTTTTGTGCCAGCCACGGGTGAAGAGGGTGGCGATCATGAGCAGCACGATCAGGCTCAAAAAAATGGTTTGCACACGTTGAATCATAGTACTTTCCGGACAAAGACGCCGCAAAGAAAAAGATATTTGGCGACAAATAGCGCACGTGGTGACAAGGCCGTTGATTTTCGCAGTATCTCTTACGCAAGAAGCCGCGTGTCCTTTTCGGGGGAGCGCTCCCGTCTAAAAACTGTTATAATTCTATTATTCCGTAAGGAGTTTCACCGGGTGAAGATTTTTGTGTTAAAATATCTGATTTTATATTATTTCAATATTTCTTTTTGGCACATTTCTTACACGCTCACCTAGTAATCGTTGGGTGAGGATTTGCTTGACAAACTTTTTTTTGGCTAGATTGATTTATTCAGTATTGATATTGCGCAAACACCACCAATTATAGTGTGCGCAGTATCAGCCTTTAACGCACCTATAAAGTTGACCAAAGTGGATTTTAGTCTGATTGTCCTGATTTCCGTGTACCTCGTTGGCTTGATTATGACTTTTCTTCTGATCGCCCAGGTAATACGATTTGACTGGTTGCTTCGCCGGATTGTACAGGGCAAAATACCCGCCCAGCGATTGATCAGTGCCTACGAGCAAGCGACCCACTGGGCCATTCCTCTCCCGGCAAGCAACGCGTCGGTCGTTCACGGCTCGTCGCCCATTCCGCGCCAGCGGGCCCTTTGCCCACTTTATCTCTACACGCCTCCGGTGGCAAAGTCTCCGATAGTCTGATCATTCGTGAGATCGAGTCGGTACGGGTTTTTCGGGTGTAGGTGTTTCTTCGGTATCGGGGCGTAATTCGCCCAGTCCCGAAAGGTCGGGCTGACCGGCATCTACCCAGCACGTAAACCAGAAGTCGCCGATCATTTTGATGGAAGCTCGCATCTGCCGCTCCGTCTGTCCGGCCAGGGCTTCGTGATAGGCCCGCGCAAAGTCGCGGGCGTACGTTTTCATGATCACCTGGCCGCGCTCCTCGTAGCTGTACTTCTGATCTTCGCCAAAGGTGGCCGTCAGGTCGCGCTCGTAGCCAAAAACCGAGTCGAGGGCGTGGTGGGCCTGCGCAACGGCCGCCCAGATGCGCCCGACGGGATCAGTTTCGTAAGTGGCCTTGCCCACCCAATTGTCGTACTCGTCGGCGAAAAGTTCGGGCAGGCGCGACTCCCAGAAAGCGTGAATGCCCCGTTGGTTGGTAAACTGCCCGTTGTAGTTGCGGGTGGTGTGCAGGGGTACGTTGGCGTCGGCAATGTAGTGGCCCATGTCGGAGGAAAGGCGCAAGATGGCCGCTGCGTCGCGGGTACGGAAGGCCTCCGTCAGCCAGTAGGTCATGCGGTGGATGTGCCAGGGCACAATGCCGTGGGCCATGAGGGTGTCTTCGGTATATTGCGCCACGGCGTCGCGCCAGCGGCGGGGCAACTGATAGAGGGCACTGTCGCCGTACATGTCCAGGTCAATGTAGTGCCGGGGGGCTTCGCCCACCACCGCGTAGCGACGGCGGTCGGGGTTGACGGCGTTTTCGGTCAGGTAGTGCAGGTTGCGCTTGTAGAATACGAGCATCGGTGGGGGCAACGTAAAGACGGCCAGCCGATTGATGCGCTTGTGGCCAAAAAAGCCCCAGGCGGGCGAAGCCCCCGACAGCGAAGGCACTGCGGCCAGCCAGCACAAGACAATGAGGGCGAGTTTTTGCACGGCAACCAATAATCAATTGGGTGTTAATTTTGCTAAAAAAGTTTTATTCTCCTACCTTTGTCCTCCTTTTACCGACAATACATTTATACTCCTGTTTTCTAGGACTATGGCAAATCATAAATCGGCCCTCAAGCGTATCCGCGCCAACGAAGCCAAGCGTCTGCGCAACCGCTACCAACTCAAGACCACCCGTACGTTCGTCAAGCGCCTGCGCAACACGACCGACAAGGCCGAAGCCCAGGCTTTGTTCCCCAAGGTGTCCTCGATGCTGGATCGCTTGGCCAAGAAGAATATCATCCACCGCAACAAAGCTTCTAACAACAAGTCGAAGCTCGCGCGTTTCATCAACCAATTGTCCTAACGGCGAGCGGTTGTACATTACGGCCTCATACCTGCTGGGTATGAGGCTTTTTGTGTATGCAGATGAGCTATCCGCCCGAAAAACGTGTCAGCATTGCGGGGTGGGCCGAAGAAGACCGGCCCCGCGAAAAGCTTTTGCTCAAAGGCAAAGCCGCCCTTTCGGATGCCGAACTGATCGCCATCCTGATCGGGTCGGGTACGGTGACCAAAAGTGCCGTGGAAGTGGCGCAAGAAGTGCTGCGCCTGGCCGAAAATAACCTGCATGCCCTGGCCCGCCTGAGCGTTGCGGACTTGCAAAAAATACGGGGGATCGGCGAGGCCAAGGCCATCGCCATCGTCAGCGCCCTCGAGTTGGGCCGCCGCCGCAAAGCGGCTGAGCCAGTGCGCCGTCCCCAGATTACCAAATCGGCCGATGCCTACGACCTCATGCGCCCCGACCTGCTCGATTTGTCGGTCGAAGAGTTCTGGGTAATTCTGCTCAACCGCGCCAACTGCGTGCTGGGCCGCAAGCGAATCAGCACGGGCGCCGTGTCGGCGACGCTGGCCGATCCCAAAGTTATTTTTAACGCGGCCCTCCAGCAGATGGCCAGCGGCATCATCGTGGTGCACAACCACCCTTCGGGCAGCCTGACGCCCAGCCAAGCCGATATCCAACTCACACGTAAGCTCAAAGAAGGCGGCGCTTTGCTTGAGATCTCCGTGCTCGACCACCTCATTTTCACCGACCATCGGTATTACAGCTTCGCCGATGAGGGGCAACTCTGAGGCGATCAGCAATTTTTGCTTTATTTGCGTGCCGAGCGTTTGCCGCCTTTCTCCGGGCTGGGCAGACGCCCAAAAGCCAAGCATCACCAAAAATGTCCCAACGCAATTTTAGGTTGGCCCTGGCCGGGGTGGCCGTACTGATCGTGGTGGCGTCGTTGTGGATGGCCGGCCGCGACAACGCCGAGCGCTACGACGAGGCCATCGCCCAGGCCCGCGCCGAACAGCAAGCCTATTTCCTCGACCCAAAAACGACCCCCTTCGAGGGCGACCTCGATCCGGCCGACGTACGCTATTTCGACACCGACCCAGCACTTCGTTTTCGTACAGACTTGCAGCGGATATCGGACACGGCCACCTTCGCCCTGCAAATGACCGACGACAGCCAGACACTTTTTCGCCGCATTGGCTACGTCGAGTTGCCCATCGAAGGGAGCCGCTACCGCCTCTTTCTCTACCGTCGGCTAGACGAGCCGATCAACAGTCCGCTCTTTGTGCCGTTCACAGACCTAAGTAACGGGCGCGAAACCTACGGCGGGGGCCGCTACCTCGACGTCAAGCTCGAGCGGGGTGGGCAAGTGGTGATTGATTTCAACCTAGCCTACAACCCATTTTGTGCGTACAACGATCGGTACGTCTGCCCGTTGCCTCCCCCCGAAAACCACTTGGCCGTGGCCATCCGGGCGGGCGAAAAAAACTTCGAACCTGATCCGTAGCCGCATGCCCCGCAATTTTCTCACTTCCCAGCAGAAAGCCCAGGTAAAGGCGGCCATCAAGGCGGCCGAGCAGCGCACGTCGGGCGAAATTCAGGTGCACATCGAGCAGCGCTGCCGCAAGCCCATGATGGAGCGCGCCGTCGAGGTGTTTCAGATCCTGAAAATGCACCGCACCGCCCAGCGCAACGCCGTACTTTTTTACGTGGCCATCGAGCCGCATTGCTTCGCCATTGTGGGCGATGAAGGCATCAACCAAGTGGTAGAGCCCGGTTTCTGGGACGACATCCGCGACCACGTAGTGACGCGCTTTGGCCAGCAAGCCTACGCCGACGGACTGGCCGAGGGTGTCCACCAAGTAGGCGAAGCCCTGCGCCGCTATTTTCCCTACCAGGCGGATGACAAAAACGAACTCTCGGATGATATTTCTTTCGGTTAGCCGCTGGGTCGGCCTGTGGCTGTGCCTGTTGACCCTGACGGCCCGGGCGCAGTCGGACATTCCCCCACCGCCCAGTCCGCCCCGGCTGGTCAACGACTTGGCGGGCATCCTGACTTCTGAGCAGCGTGCCGCGCTGGAGCGCAAGCTGGTGGCCTACGACGACAGCACTTCCACGCAAATTTCGGTCGTGACGGTGTCTTCGCTGGGCGACTACGACGTGGCCGACTACGCCGTCCGGCTGGGCGAAAAGTGGGGCATCGGGCGCAAGCAAAAAGACAACGGCGTGCTGCTGCTGGTGGCACCCAACGAGCGCCGGGTCAACATTTCGACGGGCTACGGGCTGGAAGGGGCCATCCCCGATGCGGTGGCCCGCCGCGTGATTGACCAGCACCTGACGCCGCACTTCCGCACCGGCGATTACTACGGGGGCATTGTGTCGGGCACCAACGCGCTTATGCAACTGGCGGCGGGCGAATACGAGGGCGAAGCGGCCGAGGCCGATAGACCCAACGTGCTGCCCCTTTTGCTGGTGATGGCCGTGGCCGTATTCATTGTGATAGCCATCGCCCGGAGTGGCGGCAAAGGAGGCGACAACATACGTGGGCGCAGGGGCGGTATGGGCTTGCCTGCCTGGTGGCTGCTCACCCAATCGGGACGAGGTGGGGGCGGCTTCGGTGGCGGCGGCGGCTTTGGCGGCGGGGGTGGCTTTGGTGGCTTTGGGGGTGGGGGCTTCGGAGGGGGCGGTGCCAGCGGAAGCTGGTAGCTCAGAGCAAGATCACCTCCCGGATCACCTCGGCACCCACGTCTTCGTTGAGCAGGCGTACGATCTTCTCGCGGGCCATAGACAGTTGGTGACGTAAGGGGGGCGAACTGAGCCGCACGTATAGCTTACCATCGCGGACGAAGACCTCGGTGGTGCGGTTGGCAATGGGTTTGCCCATCACCCGTTCCCAGGCGTGTACCACGTGCGTTTCCTGAAATTTGCCCTCTAGCCGATAAGCACGAAGCATGTCTTGAATTGCTTCGCCAAGGGTGCCTTCGCCCGTACGCGCGTGCTTGTCGCGAGAGGACTTGTTTTCGAAAGTAGCCAAAAATATAATGCTAAGGTGAGGTGGTGGGGGTAGCTACCCCTTCGGTCAGATCGCCTGTGGGAAAGATAGCAAGCTCCGCATCAAGCTGCTCAAAAATTTTGGTTGTCCGCTCGGGGCGGGCGTCGGTCAGAAAGATCTGGCCAAAGTGGTGATCGGCCACCAGCTCGATCAGGTGGCGGATGCGGTGTTCGTCGAGCTTATCGAAAATATCGTCGAGCAGCAAAATGGGTTTATGCCCTTCGGCGCGGCAAAGGCTATCGAACTGGGCCAGGCGCAGGGCAATCACGAAGGACTTTTGCTGGCCTTGCGAGCCGTAGTGCCGCAGGGGATGTTCGCCCAGGCGGAAGGTATAATCGTCTTTGTGAATGCCGAGGGTCGTGCGCTGGGCGGCCAGGTCGTGGCGCGCGGCTCGGGCAAAGACCGTAGCAAAGGGCTCGTCGGCGTGCAGGGTAGAGTCGTAGGTGAGGCTGACGTCTTCCCGCTGCTCGGTCAGGTGTTGGTAGTGGTGCTGAAAGCGCGGCTCGAAAGTGGCCAGAAAGTCGCGCCGCCGGGCGTAAAGGCGTTCGGCCAAGGCCACCATCGGCTCGGCGTAGGTGTCCAGCAACGTACGATCCACGTAGCGCCGATCGGCAAATTGCTTGAGTAGGCTGTTGCGTTGCGCGAGCAAGCGGTTGTAGTCCATCAGGTCAGACAAATACCGATTGTCGAGCTGGGCCAACACGCCGTCGAAGAAGCGCCGCCGCCCTTCGCTGCCGCCCCGGATGAGGTCGGTGTCGTCGGGGGCCATCAGCACCACCGGAAACCGCCCGATGTGGTCGCTGATGCGCTCGTAGGGCACCTGGTTGACGGTGAGCACTTTCTTGGCGCCCGCCCGCAGTTGGCAGGCCACCCGGTACTGGTCTTGGCCGTCGCAAAACAATCCCTGCAGCCGGAAGAAGTCTTGGCCGTGGCGGATGTGCTGCTGATCGAGCCGCTGGAAGGCACTTTTGCTCAGGGCCAGGTAATAGATGGCGTCGAGCAGGTTGGTTTTACCCGTCCCGTTGTCACCCACAAAAGCGTTGAGTTGCGGCGAAAGGCGCAGGCTGCGCGCGGCGTGGTTCTTGAAGTTGGTCAGCGACAGTTCGGACAGGTACATGAATGAAAGCTAACGAAAAAAGCGCGGCCGGGGTCTGACTTTTTCCGAATTGACCTTTCTGCCGATGCGCCGTAACTTGCTCGTCCAATCTGCAACCTATGGCCACCGAACTACAAAACCTGAGCGCCCATTCCGAAGAAAATCTGCCCGACGTACGGCACCGCCGTTTTGGCATCGTGGTGGCCGAGTGGAACGCCGAGGTCACCGAAGCCCTCTACCGGGGGGCCTACGACACGCTGCGGCGGCTGGGCGTACCCGAGGCGCACATTGTCCGCAAGCAGGTGCCGGGCAGTTTCGAGCTGAGCCTGGGCGCGCAGTGGCTGGCCCAGCGTCCCGATCTGGACGCCGTTATCTGCCTGGGCTGCGTGATTCAGGGCGAAACCCGGCACTTCGACTTTATCTGCGCGGCGGTGGCCCACGGCCTGACCGACGTGGCCCTCAAATTCAACAAGCCCGTCATCTTCGGGGTGCTGACGCCCAATACCCAGCAACAAGCGCTCGACCGGGCCGGCGGACGGCACGGCAACAAAGGCGACGAAGCCGCCCTGACGGCCGTCAAGCTGCTGGGGTTCTGACCCTAGTTGTCGAGGTCTTCGAGTTGCAAGTGCAGGGCGCGCGTCGAGATGTGAATTTCGTAGGCCGACATGGCCAGCGATACCATCAGCAGCAGCAGGCTAGTGCCAAACACGTAGTTGGCTGCCAGTTGCCACTCCCGGAAGATCAGGTACATGCACAATACGCACATAAAGAAGGAGATAATTCCCAGAAACTGCATGTCGCGGATCAGGCGCAGGCGCAGCCGCAGGTTGACAATCTGCCGCCGGACGAGCGGATCTTGGGCTTCGCGGTAGCGGGCGTGCAGGGTGCGAATCAGCGAAGCGATGGCCAAAAACCG
>DAIMZG010000035.1:6084-14430 GCA_036734065.1 Catalimonadaceae bacterium | reverse complement strand
CTTCGGCGTAGTGGCGCAGTTCGTCCACGCTCATGGTTTCGTAGCGGGCCACGCCGCGCAGCACCACTTCTTTGCCCACAATGTCCTGCGGCATAAACAGGGCATAGTCTTTAAATTTGACCATTACGTCTTGCCCGTCATCGCGGCGGAGTTTCATCCAGCAGCCTTTCATCTGGCAGACTTCGGTCACTTCGGCCACCAGCGTCACGTGGCGTTCCTCCTGGGCGACGGCCATCTGCCGAGCCACCTCTTCGAGGGCCACGGCGCTTTGCACGTCCACGGGCTGGCCGATGGCGCGGCCTTGGGCGGCCGTATCGGCGGCGGCGCTTTCTGCCTGGGTCGCATTGATCGAAGCGTTGCCGCCGCAGGCCAGCAGGGTGCTGCCTGCCAGCAAGTATATCCAGAGTTGTTTCATGGCATTGGGGTATAGATAAGAATGCACAAAACTAAAGTTTTTTCGTTGGGGCGTTGGCTCCTTCTGCCCGATTTTCTAAAATTTCCTGTGCTGTCTGGTGGTCTTCCTGATCGGCCTTTTCTACTTCGTGTTCGGCCTGCTTTTCGGGCTCGTAGCTCAGGCCGATGAGTACCGGAAAGTGATCGGAGCCGAAAGCAGGCAGGCGCTCCATGCGCACCAGCCGGAAGGCCGGATCGAAGAAAATGTGGTCGAGCGGATAGCGCAGACCGGGCAAGAAGGCGTTGTAGGTGTTGAGCAGCCCCCGACCTACGCGTGGGTCGAGCAGGCCACTGATGCGCTTGAAAAGCTGCGAGGTGTGCGACCAAGCCACGTCGTTGAGGTCGCCGGCCACCACCGTAGGCAGCCCCGAGGCTTTTGCCTTTTTGCCTACGATCACCAGTTCGGCATCGCGTTGGTCGGTATCGTTGCCTACTTCGGGCGGCTGTGGGTGGATGCCAAAGAATTCAAAAAAGACTTCATCGGTCAGCGCCACCTCGCACCGGATGGAAGGAATGTCATCGGCCGTCAGAAACAATACTTCGGCTTTGCGCAGGGGCAAACGACTGTAGAGCAACATGCCGTAGGTGTTGTCTTGTGGCTGCTTGACGCTGTAAGGATAGGTTTGGTCGAGTTCGTCCAGTTCGTCGAGCCACTGCTGATCGGCCTCGTTGATGAGCAACACATCGGCCGGGTGGTCGGCTAGTAGCTTTCGGAACTGTGCCGCATCGCGGTTTTCCATCCGGACATTGACCACCAATAGCTTGAAGCGAGGGGTCTCGGCACGGTCTGAAGTCTTGACTTCGTGTTGTGTCAGGGGTGTGTAGGGGTATATCTTGACCAATTGGTGGGTAAGGCAACCCAACGTGAACAGGCTGATGGCCCACGTCCATTTGTCCCATTGGGCAAAGTAAAAAGCCAAGCCCGCGAGGGCCACTGCGCAAAGGAGAGCAATTTGTAAGCGCGGAAAATCGAAAATGCGAATCCACCACTCGTCCGTCCGGATGAGGGGCAACAGGGTAGCTACAATCCCTAGCCCAGCCAGGACGAGCAGGAAATACCGCATAGAGAATTTTTATTGGGATTACGGTCAAGGGTCAAAAAACGTTGGGGCTCGTGACACAACAACACAGACAGCACTTCCTTCGGAAATTATTACTTTTGTCTTGAGTCAACCCCCTTATTTAATGGATTATTCTTTTAAAAGTGTTACCGAAATCCTTATCGAAAAACTGAAAGGTTGGTACGAGGCGCTCGTGGCTTTTCTGCCCAATTTTGTGCTGGCCGTTTTGGTCTTGCTGTTCTTTGTGTTCATCTCTCGCTACGTCGAGCGGGTGGTGCGCCGCCTGGTCGGACGCGTCAGTACCAATGTATCGCTGGTGAGTCTGACGGGCGTGATCGTGTCGCGCCTGGTGATCGTGATGGGCTTTTTCTACGCCCTGGGCCTGTTGCACCTCGACCAGACGGTTAGCTCGCTACTGGCCGGGGCGGGAATTGTCGGATTGGCCCTCGGTTTTGCCTTTCAGGACCTGACGGCCAACTTCTTGTCCGGTATTTTTATCACCATCAGCCAGCCCATTCGCGTGGGTGACGTCGTCGAGACCAATGGTTTTATGGGCAAGGTGCTCGAAATCCGCATTCGTTCCACGATTCTCGACAACTTCGCCGGGCAAGAAATTGAGTTGCCCAGTCGGTTGATCTTCGAAAAACCTATCATCAACTACGGCAAAACGGGAGGGCGACGCATGCAGATCAACTGCGGCGTGTCCTACGACGACGACCTAGAAAAAGTGCAGAAAATTGCGGTGGAGGCGGTCGAAGCGCTGGGCATTCATGATGCCAACAAGCCCGTGGTGTTGCACTACCGCGAATTTGGCGACAGCAGCATCAATTTTTTGATCTGGTTCTGGCTCGACCTGAACGACCCCAACAACGTAGGCCCTTTGCTCGGACCGAGCTTGGCGATCAAGGCCCTCAAAAAAGCCTTCGACGAAAACGGCATCACCATTCCCTTTCCGATTCGGGCGTTGGACTTTCAGCAGCAGGGCGCTACGCCCGTACAAATACAACAGCAAAACGGACAAAGCAACGGCCATAGCCGCCCGTCGGCTGCGGGTGCGTCTTCGGCTTCCTGACCCTTACTTCACGATGATGTTCATCACCGAGGTGCCTTCTTCGATGATGCGCGTTTTGCCCCGGTTCGAACTGACGTACATATAGTTGACGCGCAGGCTGAGATTGTCGTTGGTGGTGGCTTGCGAAAGCAGCGGAATCAGATCCAAGTCCTGGTTGAGAAACTCGTGGGGATTGTAGCGGTTGACCCGAATTTCTTCGCTGTTGCGCGTCAGCACGGCCTCGGAAGACACAAAGGTGAGGTAGGCATCCGTGGGTAGGGCATTCTTGATCTCGGCCGGGTTGCTGAGGTTGAGCTTGAAATAGCCCTGGCGCGGCACGTAGATTCCCTCGCCGAGGTTGACGTTGGTACCTTCGTAAGTAAGTTTGAACTTGGGTGCTACGAACTTTCCGTTCTTTTGTGCCCATCCTGTCGTGGCCAAGCCTAGCCACAAACCCAGTACAATCATCAGTTTAGGTGCGCTCATTTTGCTAAAGGTTAAGATACTGTGCGTTTTAGGGTGAAATCCGGCGATGCGCTCTGCAGGGTCGTTGTAAAAATCCGTGCGTAACCGCACATTACCTTTGCAAGCCAGCACGTCGGCATCAGGCCGTTTTTTCGTGTAAGTTTACACACAAATCTACACAATTGCATAAAAACATCTATAATTTAAAAGAAAATATTTCACATTTTTATTGAAGAAAAGTTGACTTGATTAGCGCTAAATCGGGTTGACCAACCGCCAGACGTATATTTCGGGCAACCAATTGCGTCTTTATGTACCACAATACGCGTTACTTTTTCCTAATTATTTGCTCGGTTTTGTTGGTAGGTATCCCAGCCACGGCCCAGCCCGACACCAAGAAGCTACGCAAAGCCACCGACCTGTTCAATGTGGGCAGCTACGTCGAAGCGCAGGCCCTCTACGAACAACTGCTCGGTAGCGATCCGCAGAACCCGGCCATTCACTATGGCTTGGGCGTCTGTTATTTGCGTTCGGCCGATCCGGCCGAACGCCAGAAGGCCATCTCGCACTTGGAAAGCGCCGAGCGCGGGCGCAACGCCGAAGTGCCCTTTTTTGTGCACTATCACCTGGGCCGCAGCTACCACGAAGGGTACCGCTTCGAAGACGCCATCCGTCAGCTTGACCTTTTCCTGGCCGAAACGCGCAAAAACGACGTGCTCTATGCCCCCGCCCTGCGCTACCGCCAGCACTGCGAGAACGCGCTGGCGATCTTGCCGCCCAACGATGCGTTTGTGCAGAATTTAGGTGCACCCCTCAATACACCCCGTTCGGAATACGCCCCGGCCATCAGTGCCGACGAACAGCTATTGATCTACACGGGCGCGCAAGCCCCCGCCACCGAGCCGTCGGCACCCGCGTCGGCTTCCGTGGCCAGAGAGCAAATCTACAGCGCGCGGCAGGCTGGCGGGTGGCAGCCGCCCCAGCCCATCAGTTTTCGGGAAGGAACCAAAAATTTTGGCTCGGTGAGCCTTTCGCCCGACGGTCGTCAGTTGCTGCTCTATGCGGGCAACGGACAAAACGACGGCAACCTTTTCCGGGCCGAATGGCGCGACGGACAGTGGACAGGCCCGCTGGAGTTGGAACCTAAGGTCAACTCGCGTTACGTAGAAACGGCTGCTTGCTTTGCGGCCGATGGCCAGGCGGTGTATTTTGCCAGCAACCGCCCGGGTGGCCACGGGGGCTACGACCTCTACGTGATGGAGAAAGGCCGCGATGGCAAGTGGAGCACGGCCCGTAACCTGGGGCCGAACGTCAATACGCCCGGCAACGAGGGAGCGCCTTTTATCCATCCCGACCAGCGGACGCTCTTTTTCCACTCCGACGGCCACAACAGCATGGGCGGGCTGGACATCTTCCGCGCCGCGCGTCGGGGCGACAAGTGGCTACCGGCCCAAAACCTGGGCGCACCCATCAACACGCCCTACGACGACGGCTTTTTTGTGCTGACACCCGACGGCAGCAAAGGCTACTTTAGCTCGAACCGCATTGGCGGACAAGGGGGCATGGATCTTTACCTGGCGGGCATTCCCCTCGAAATGAACCTCATTCCGCTGACGATGCTCAAAGGCCGGGTGCTGGGCCGCGATGCCGACAGCCAACAGCCCCCGACCCCGGTAAAGGCCTTTATGCAAGTGTTCGACCACCAAACGGGCCAGCCGGTGGCGGGGGTCTATCATCCGGACGCCCGTACGGGCCAGTACCTGATCATTTTCCCGCCCGGCAAAGACTACGACATGGTCATCGAAGCCGAGGGCTATCGCCCGCATACGGTGCGCATTCGGGTGCCTAACCAGACGTATTTTCACGAAATATATCAGCAGATCACCCTCGAGCCTATCCGGCAGTTTGAGGAAACGGTGGGCCAGAAGGTAACCGTCGAGAACGCCTTCTACGATACGGGACAAGACGAATTGGGGCACGTTGATCCGCGCAAAGCGCGCGAAGCCCGGCTAGTGCGCGACAGCCTCGACGTGTTCGAGATGATGGAAATGGTGCTCGCCGCGGGCGATTCGGTAGCCTACGACTACCTGCTGGGTCTGATGTACGACACCAACCCGATTGAAAATGTCAATTTCAACCAGCCCCCGCAGACCGAAGCGCTGGCCGCCGAATACTACCACGAAGAGCCGTTGGTAGAAGTGCAATTGGGTGGACAGGTGTTTTATACGGTGCCTTCGCTGACGCCCCAAGGCGCCGAACCGGTGGTCACGGCTCCCTCGGCCCGCAGCGTGGCAGCAGCCGAGTTGAAAAAGGTGGTAAAGGTCTATTTTGATGTGAACCGATCGGCCCTCAAACCTCAATACCACGCCGAGTTGAACAAACTGCTGGCCATTTGGCAAGCCAACCCCGAACTGCGCATTGAGATTGCCGGCTACGCCGATGCGTCGGGCAATCGCGAAGCCAACTTCCGCCTTTCCAACGAGCGGGCCAAGGCCGTACTCAAATACTTCAACGAGCGGGGCCTGCCGCGGCGCCACATTATTGCCAAGGGCCACGGCCAGACCGCCGAAGTGGCGCAGTATGCCGATGCCAGCGACCAACAAAAAGACCGCAAGGTAGAAATTCGCCTTATTTCGGAGGCGCAGTACCAGGCCGTGATGGAGACGCGCTGAAGCCGTCCGGCAGCGCTGTGATGTCATTGATCGCCCGCCCACGCGGGCGATCTTTTTTTGTGTGAAGGCTACGTTAAATTTTGGCCGGAAAAGGCCGCGTACGCTGTCCAAAGTCCATCGTTTGCCGATAGCCTTTGGCCTTTGCGGTGGGTGGTGCTATTTTTGGCATGCTTCACTAAATCCAGTCCATGCCATCCTCTTTTGTTTCTCGAGTTTGTTTGCTGAGTCTGTTGTGCGCTACGTTCATTGGGCCAACCCAAGCCCAGCGACGCCAGGCGAGTCCACCCGCCTACGACCCCGCGCCGCAGCGCCCCAAGTTGGTAGTGGGTATTGTGGTGGATCAGATGCGCTACGACTACCTCTATCGCTACTGGGATCAGTACCCGGAAGGAGGCATCAAGCGCCTGCTCGGCGAGGGTTTCTCGTTCGAAAATGCCCACTTCGACTACGTACCCACTTACACCGGGCCGGGGCACGCCGCTGTGTACACGGGCAGCGTGCCGGCCATCAATGGAATCGTGGGCAACAACTGGTATATGCGATCTTATGGCCGCTCGGTGTACGTGGCCGAAGACACCACGCAGCAAACCGTGGGCGGGCAAACCAGCGCGGGCCAGATGTCGCCGCACTTTTTGCTTAGCTCTACCATCACCGACGAACTGCGCCTGTTCAGCAACCGCCGCTCCAAGGTGATTGGCGTGGCCATCAAGGACCGGGGAGCGATTTTGCCCGCCGGGCACATGCCGACGGCTGCCTACTGGTACGAGGGTAAATCGGGCCGCTGGATCACCAGCACGTACTATATGTCGGCCCTGCCCGACTGGGTGGAGAAGTTCAACGGCCAGGGGCTGGCCGATCGGTACCTGAGCAAGCCGTGGCAGACGCTGCTCTCGGAAGACAACTATATGGCTAGCCTGGCCCCCGATAGTGCCTACACGCTGCCCTATTTGCGCAGGCCCTCGCTGCAAATCAGCAATGCCACGCTCGACGCCATGCCGCACGATTTGCCGACGCTCAAAGAATCGCTCGGCTACGCCCTGCTGCCGCGCACGCCGATGGGCAACAGCTATACCACCGACTTTGCCATGGAGGCGGCCCGGCAGGAGCAACTCGGCAAAGGAGACTTCACCGACTTTCTGGCCGTCAGCTATTCTTCGACCGATTACGTCGGACACCAGTTTGGTGTCCACTCGCGCGAAGTGCAGGACACGTACCTGCGCTTAGACCGCGACCTGGCCCGACTGTTGACCTTTCTGGACGGACACGTGGGCAAAGACAACGTACTGGTGTTTCTTTCGGCCGACCACGGCGCGGCCAATACCCCCGCCCATATGATAGACGTCGGGGTTCCGGCGGGGGTGTTTGCCAGCAAAAGGTTGGAAAACGAGTTGAAGGAATATTTACAAAAAATGTACGGTGAGGGCGACTGGCTGGCGCACTACGATAACCAGCAGGTGTATCTCAACCACGACTTGATTGCTGCGCGCGCGGTGGACTTACGAAAAATGCGGATGCAGGTGGCCGATTTTGCCCTGCGCTACGCGGGGGTGGCCAATGCTTTTACGGCCGACGAGATTCCGCTGCTGAGCGCGGCGACTCCTCAGATCGAACTCATTCAGCGGGGCTACCACCGCCACCGCTGCGGCGACGTGGTGCTGCTGCTCGAACCGGCTTGGTACGAAGGCTCGTACGCCGCGGCCGGGGGCACCACGCACAGTTCGGGCTATTCGTACGACACGCACATCCCGATCATCTGGTACGGCGGGATGGTACGACCCGGGCGTTCGTCCGAGCGGGTACACGTCACGGACATAGCCCCTACGCTGGCGCAAATCTTGCGCATTATGGAACCCAACGGCAGCATTGGGCGGCCGCTCAACGAATTTTTTGTCAAGTAAGACGCCTGACTTCCAATTTTTCGGAAAACATCTGCGCGTTTTTACGTGTCGTATGGGTATGGACTTGCCGCCGGACTTTGACTTTTTGGCTGCCTTGCAACAACGCCTGGCCCAGCCTTTGCCCGGCCCGACGGCGCACGCCCGGTTGGTAAGTACCAGCTATCGCCCTACGCGGCTGGAGCTGACGCCCAACGCGCAGACCCGGCAGAGTGCCGTGCTGCTATTGCTCTACCCCGGCCCGCACGGTCTGTATTTGCCCCTGACGCAGCGACACCCCTACAAGGGCGTGCACGGGGGGCAGATCAGCCTGCCGGGCGGGCGCACCGAGCCAACCGACCGTTCGCCCGTCGAGACGGCCCTGCGCGAAACGCACGAAGAGGTGGGCGTGGCCCCCGACGAAGTGCGCGTGCTAGGGCAACTTTCGCCACTCTACGTGCCGCCGAGCAACTTTCTGATCCATCCAGTGGTGGGCGTGTTGCCCTATCGCCCCGACTTTGTGCCCGAGCCCTTCGAGGTGGCTGACATCATCGAGGCACCGCTGACGCGCCTGCGCGACCCGGGCCAACTGCGCGAAACCCAATTGCACCTGCCCGACGGCCTGACCATCCACACGCCCTATTTCGACGTGCAACAGCGGGTTGTATGGGGGGCAACGGCCATGATCCTGAGCGAATTTTTGTGGGTATGGGAAGAAATCGCGGGCACCGCCCAAAAAAACCAATCCCCGTAGAGACGCACGGCAGTGC
>DAIMZG010000035.1:0-5984 GCA_036734065.1 Catalimonadaceae bacterium | reverse complement strand
GTCTCGGGCTATCGCACGGCAGTGCGTCTCGGGCTATCGCACGGCAGTGCGTCTCGGGCTATCGCACGGCAGTGCGTCTCCGCCGTGCGTCTCGGGCTATCGCCCCGCCGTGCGTCTCTACGGCGAGGATAAATCCGCCTCGAAATATAGATTAGTCAGCACATAGCCGACCAAACGGTATTTCTGAGCGGTCATCCAAGTGAAAATCTGGTTGGCAGTCGGTTGGGTCGGGTCGAAGGTTTCGTCCTCCACCACCACGAGGCGCGGTCGGTAGCGCGACCAGTCTAGCGACCTAAGTACTTGGTAATCGTGCTCTTCGACGTCCACCGACAGGATGTCAAATTGCGCGGGGGCCCGGTGGGCGTCCAACACCGCCGTTAGCGTTTGGGCGGGTATCTGGGTCGTCTGGTAAGTCAGTCCGGCCGCGCGGATGGCGGGTAGGTTGGTCGGCTCGCCCGTTGAGAGCACGTCGTTCTCGACGAGGTGGAACGTCTGTAGTCCGGGCGCATCGGAGATGAAAGCGGCAATGGCCGTATCGCGCGGACGCAACCGTTGGTATTGCCGGATCAGGGCGGGGTTGGCATCCACGCAAATGCCCCGCCAGCCGCGTCGGTAAAAGAGGTACGTGTTGGAAAGAAACGTGGGGTGGTTGCAACCGACGTCCACGTAGAAACCCGGTTGGGTGATGAGGGGCTTGCGCAGTCCTTGCAAAATCAGGTCTTCGCCCGTGAAGGCAAAGCTGTATTTGAGGTGTCGGCCCAGGGCCAAGCGTGCCACCGCCGAACCACCTACGCCCACGGTACGCAGGAAACTGCGTACCGGATAGCGCCCTGTGTAGCACTGGGCGAAGGCCACGCGGGTTTCGCGCCACACCTGACCGTAGAGCGTCAGCAAGGCCCGCGAGCGGGCGCGGCCGTAGAGGTACGGCCTCAGGTGTTTGCGAACCATCGGTATCAAACCTATCATCTTCTTTATCCACAATCCCCGTAGAGACGCACAGCAGTGCGTCTCAGCCGTGCGTCTCAGCCGTGCGTCTCAGCCGTGCGTCACTGATTGTCGGCCAGCCGCCCCACAACGGGTCCGTTTTCCAGCCGCAACACGCCCCGCGGGCACACCGAAGCGCATACGCCGCAGCCTACGCACGAGGCCCGCACGATCGGCTCGCCGCGCTGGGCGTACCACCGCACGTCAATGCCCATTTCGCAGAACGTCGAGCAGTTGCCGCACGAGATGCACTGACCGCCGTTGGTCGTGATCCGGAACCGGGAGCGGAAGCGCTGGACAATGCCCAGGTAAGCCGCCAGGGGACAGCCGAAGCGACACCAGACGCGATTGCCCATCACGGGATAGAAGCCCGTGCCGACCACGCCCGCAAAGCCCGCCCCGATCCAGAAGCCGTAGGCCTCGCGCACGTCGTAGGTGTTGAGACCCAGCACGGTGCCGCTGCCCGTAAAATACGTGTAGAGCACGCCCGCCGTCATCACCACGGCCAGCACCAGTACGCCGTGCACGCTGTAGCGCTCTATTTGCCAGGCCCGGAGCGATTTGTCCGACAACTGGCGGTAAGGGTCGCCGAGTGTTTCGGCCAGGCCGCCGCATCCGCACACCCACGAGCAGTACCAGCGTTTGCCCAAAAAATAGGTGAGCAGCGGTACGGCCAAAATGATCAGAATAATGCCCCACACGAGCATAAACACCCCTAAAGTCCCGCTTTCGAGCAGTTGGTTGAGGTTGCTGTCGAAGAAAAAGTCGTAGTCGAGGGGCCAGATGTTTTTGAAATCGTAGTAGGGCTGCTGGAGGCGAATCAGGATTTCGGGAATCAGAAATGCGAAGGCCAGTTGGAAGAACATCACCGATGCAGTGCGGATAAGGTGGTAGCGGCTGTGGCGGTATTTGACGAACATCCGTATGCCCATTACCAAAATGCAAAGGGTGTAGATCAGGCCGTAAAGAAAAAAGTACCCCGCCGGGTTGCCGCTCAGTTGTTGGCTCACCGGGTCCACCATCACCACCCAGTTGTTCATGTATTCGGGAAAGAAATACAGCAGTACGTAGAAGGCAATCAGGAACAGGCCCGTCAGCCAGCCCAGCCAGCCGCGGTTGGTCATGCTGCGCTGAAATACGCCGTGGTGCTGGATGCCCGGCGGGTGTTGCCAGGCTTTGGGCAGGTTGTAGAGCAGCCCGCCCAAAATGGCCAGTCCGTAGGTGAGCAGCAAAGCCCACCACGGATGCTGACTCACCCAACCTACGTTGGCGGCTTTGGTCAGGGCAAAGCGCAACGACTTGCGGGCGTAGCGATCGAGCCCTTGGTCGCGCACGGCGGCTTGCTCGTACTTGGCGATGGTTTGCCGCACTTGTTCGGCGGCGGCCTCGTCCGAGTCGAAGGTGCGGTCGGCGAGCCAACCGGCGTATTGGCGCAGCCCTTCGCGCCGCGCCTGGTCAGCCTCTCCTTCGCCTCCGAGCACCTGGTCAATGGCTTGCAGATCGAAGCGACCATCGCGAATACCCGCCGACAGCAGCGCTTCCTGCGTGGTGTCCGAAAGCGTGTATTGCTGGCGGATCACCTCGTTGGTGCGGTCGAAAGCCGCGCGCAGGTCGGCCACGAAGGCGAACACCGAACGGTACGTCTGTCCGCGCAAATCGGTGGTTTGGTCAATCAGGATTTCGGTGGCTGGGTCGCCTTCGCCGCGCACTTGGCGGATGGCCGTTTCGTCGAGGCGGTAGGCAGCCGCAAAAAAGCTCAGTACAAACAGGCCAAAGCCCGTCAGAAAAAGCACCAGGCCCGCGCGGCGAACCAGGGAAGGTAAGGTGGTCATGAGGATAAGGTAGGAAAAAGCTACTTGCCCAATGGTACGTCGCCCGTCAGTGGATAGATTTTTCCCGCAGATAAGTTTGCATCAGGCGGGCCGTGCGCACGGACGCGCCCTCGCCGCCGAGTTGCTGACGGATGTCGGCGTAGGCTTGCCGTATGGCGGCACGGTGCGCCTCGTCGCGGGCAACGGGCTCGAGGGCCTGCATCAGGTTGGTGGGCGTAAATTCGTCCTGAATCAGTTCGCGCACCACCGAACGGTCGGCAATCAGGTTGACCAGGGAAATGTACTTGACCTGTACCAGGGCGCGGGCAATCCAGTAGGTAGCGAAATTGCCTTTGTAGCACACAATCTGCGGGACATCGAAGAGGGCCGTTTCGAGGGTGGCCGTACCGGAGGTTACCACCGCCGCGTGGGCATTGGCCAGCAGGTCGTAGGTCTGGTCATAGACGATTTGCACGTTGGTGCGGTGGAAATACTCGTAGTACTGCCGATCTAGGTTGGGCACGGCGGCCACCACAAACTGGAAGTCCATAAAAGGCGGCAAAATGCTGACCATGTAGTGCAGCATTTCTTCGACCTCTTGCCGACGGCTGCCCGGCAAAATGGCCAGGATGGGCCGCTCGTCGAGTTCGTTGTCCGTCCGGAAGTTAGGATTGGGTCGGAAGTTGGCAATGGCGTCGGCGACGGGGTTGCCCACGTAGTCCACGGCGTAGTCGTAGGTGCGGTAAAAATCTACCTCGAAGGGGAAGATGACGAACATCCGATCTACCAATTCTTTGATGCGGACGGCTCGCTTGCGGTTCCAGGCCCAGACCTTGGGTGAAATGTAGTAGAACACGCGCAGGCCGTTTTCCTTGGCAAAACGGGCCACCCGCAGGTTGAAGCCCGCAAAATCAATCAGGATGAGCACGTCGGGTTGGTAGTCCAGGATGTCGGTCTTGACCAGGCGCAAGGCCCGGCGGATGGCCCCCAGGTTCGACAGCACCTCGGCAAAGCCCATGAAAGCCAGCGTTTGGTAGTGCTGCACCAGCGAGGCCCCGGCTGCCTCCGACAGTTCGCCGCCCCAGGCGCGGAAGTCGGCGTGCGGGTCTTCGGCCTTCAGGGCGCGGATCAGGTTGGAGGCGTGTAAGTCGCCCGACCGTTCGCCGGCAATCAAGTAGTATTTCAAGAGTGATGGAATTGGGTTGGACTGGCTATCTACGTATGCGCTGAAAGAACCGATTGGTAACCGAGCACTCAAAAAGACGGTGCGGTAGCGACTGTTTTTAGCACAATTCTACGCATTCCGGCATCGGGAACGAAGCAACACGCACAAAAAAGCCCGCTTCTGTTGCCAGGGCGGGCCAGTTGGGGTAATGAAAAAAACGGTTGGCTAGGCGTAGTAGGGGCTGATCATCAGGTACACCACCACGCCCGAAACGGCCACGTAGAGCCAGATGGGATAGGTGATGCGGGCCAACTTGCGGTGGGCGGCGTACTGACCCGTCAGCGAGCGATAGGCCGTAAAGAGGATGAAGGGCAAGATGGCCGCTGCCAGAAAAATGTGCGAGATCAGCAGGACGTAATACACAATTTTGGCCGTGCCCTCGCCCCCGAAAGAGGTGGATGGCGCCAGCAGGTGGTGGGCGATGTAGAACACCAGAAACAACGCCGAAAAGCCAATGGCGGCAAACATCACGTTGCGGTGCGCCACAAAATTGCGCTGTCGGATGGTCACCAAACCTGCCACCAGCAGCACGGATACGGTAGAGTTGACGATGGCATTGAGCCGGGCGAAAATACGGATGTCAAAACCTAGGTCGGCTTCAACGTGGATGCGCCCCAGCGTGGCCACCACGATAAACACAAAGATGGAAACGCCCCAGATGAGCCACCGGGCAAGACGATCTTGACGGGGCAACATGGGTTTGAGGGCCGCGTCGGGGCGTTCGAGGATATTAGCCATGGGCTTAGATCAAAATAAGATAATAAATTGACTGATAGTTTTAACCGTTGAGCGCGTCGCTTGTTTCGGGCTGGGCAATAGCCAACGGGGGCGCAGCGGCCAGTCCTTCGCCAAAAAACTCGACGAAGTTGCGGGGGGTTTCGTAGAGCTTGAGGCTGTAGAGCTGTGCACCGGGCGCCGCCGTCCGGATAGCCGGGGCCAGCCGTTTCCACATCTCCATCACCAGCACTTCACAACTGGCCATCTTGCCGCGCATAAAGTCCACGTCGAGGTTGAGGTTGCGGTGATCCACCTTGTCCACCACTTCGGTGCGGACAATGGCACTCAGTTGCTTAAGGTCCATGACGAAGCCTGTGTCGGGATCGGGCGCGCCGCGCACCGTCACGATCAGCTCGAAATTGTGCCCGTGCCAGTGCTCGTTGGCGCAAGGCCCAAACACGGCTTCGTTCCGTTCCTTGGTCCAGGCCGGATTGTAGAGCTTGTGGGCAGCGTTGAAATGTTCGATGCGACTGACGTAAATCATCTTATTCGAGGCGGTATTTTCTTTGGGAGAGCAAATATACGAAGAACGGGATGCCCAGGAAGGCTGTCAAGATGCCGACGGGCAGCCCGGCGGGTGGGTGGAGCCAACGCGACGCGACGTCGCAACTGACCATAAAGACCCCGCCCGTCCACGCCGTAAATAAGATGTTCCAGGGGCCAATAGTTCCGAACAGGCCGCGTACCAGGTGGGGTACCAGCAGACCCACAAAGCCAATCGGTCCCGCCAGGGCCACGACCACGGCCGTAGTCAGGGCCGCGGTCGCGAGCATGGCCCGCCGCAGCGTTTCGACGGGCAGCCCCAGGTGGTAGGCCCGGCTTTCGCCCAGCAAGAGCACATGCAGGGCCGTGCGCAAGCGCAAAAACACGCCCACGGCCAGCAGCAGCACCGCCCAGGGCAACCACAACTGCGCCCAGCGCGCCCGCTCGAAACTGCCCAGCAGCCAAAACACAATGTGGCGCAGTTTGCTTTCTTCGTCCGACAGAAACGTCAGCAAGCTGATGGCCGCTCCGGCCAGCGACGACAGGGCCAGCCCGGCCAGCAGCAGTTGAGCCGGGGCAATGCGGCCCCCGCGCCAAGCCAGGCCCACCGCCGCCAGCGTCACCAGGGCGGCCCCGGCAAAGGCCAGCACGGACGGGCCCAGCAACCCGAGGGTGGGCAGCCAGCCCAGATAGGCCAGGTTGGC
>DAIMZG010000034.1:0-14625 GCA_036734065.1 Catalimonadaceae bacterium | reverse complement strand
CCCGGGATTTAGGGTGGTGGCTGACTGCCAATACATCAAGTTTTCGGGCCTATGGTGTAAACAGAATGGGCAGTGTCATACGCATGGGGATATTCTTTTTAAACTTTTTGTTGTAGGCAGGTTGCCAGCGTGGGCTGTTTCTGAGCAGCCGCATGGCTTCCGCATCGCAAGACTCGCAAAGGCTGATCATTATTTTCATCTCATCCTGCCTGATGTACCCAGTAGAGTCAATAGTGATCTGAACAAACACCCTTCCTTCAATTTGTTGCGCTTTGGCATCCGCTGGATATTCTATGTTCTCGGAAATGTAGCGGTAGAACTCTCCGAGGCCGCCGGGAAAGTCGGCTGCCCTGTCCGCCCGGTAGAATACCGTTTTCTCTTCAGCCGCAAGGGTGTCTTTATTTTCAACTTGTCTCATTGATTGGGCCTTACCGGAATGCCCCCCGAGCAATAAAAGGACTAAAAGAAATATCACTGATTTCATGTCTGCGTTTGTGATTTGTTTAAACGTGTCCAAATTTAAGAACCTGTCAAGGTTTATTATTCTCTGAAAATTAGCGAATTGCTATCAGATACTCAGAAAACGTGGACTGGAAGAGAAGATAAAAAACCATTCACTTCAATGACCCGCAAGCCGCAGCAGGAGGCTGCCTGCCGATTCGCGCCCGGAAGTCCCTGGGGCAGCGGGCGGCGGCGTCTGTCGCGGGCCCGACCAGCAGGCCTCGGATCTTCCCTGGAGTTCGGACAAAACCCGGGCGGTGCATTGGAATACAGCCCGTAAACCGCCTTCCTCTCAAGCCGCCGTGAGATTGATTGTTACCTACCTAGCCCGACCGTAAACCACGGAGTCGTGTCGCCCACGTGCACGGGCTGCCAGGCGAAGGAAAAGGGCACCGCACTCGTGTTCACAATTTCTTAGCAGTTGGGTAACCTAATGATAATGTGAGTTTAGCCCCAGAAGGGTGTTAACTCCCTACTTTTGAGCGTGGAAAGTCTAGACCGTGCCTACGCAACGATGTCCGATGAGACCTGCCTGACCCAGTTACAGGCAGGTGATGCGGAGGCTTTTCGCGCCCTGTTCGTCCGCTACCACCCCGTATTGTGCCGATTTGCGGCCGGTTTGCTGCGCGACCAGGCCGCTGCCGAAGAAGCTGTCCAAGAGTTGTTCCTTACGCTGTGGGAAAAGCGGGCTACCCTCCGCATCCAGGGCTCGGTGCGCTACTACCTCTTTACGGCTGCCCGCAACCGGGCACTTAACCGCGTACGGGCCGCGCGCCGTACCCTTCCCCTTCCCCCTTCTGCCTACGAAGCCCCTACTGCCGACCTGGATCCTTCGCAACTGGTGGGGCTAGACGACCTCCACGCCCACCTTGAGTTGGCCATTCGCCAGCTTCCGTCCCAAGCCCGCGAAGCGTATCGCCTGCGGCACACCGAGCAACTCGCTCAGCGGGAGATCGCCCAACAAATGAACCTGTCGGAAAGCACCGTCGAGAAGCACTTGGCACGTGCCTCGCGGCTGCTTCGCCGGCAATTGCTGGCGCTGGGCTACCGCTGAGCGGTCATCAAAATATTTTTTGGGGGCGGGTGGCGGAAAGTCCCGCCGACGGAGTCTTAGGAGCAAATACCTGCTTGATGATACCCGGCTCCGAAACCGATTGGATACTACGCTACCTGGATGGTCAGCTCGACGCCGACGAAAAGGCGACCTTCGAAGCCTGGCTGGCGGCCGACGAGCGCCACCAAGCGCAGTTGGCGGAGCTACGCGCCTACTGGACGTACCGACCCACCGCCGAGGAGACCATACGGGCCGAACGAGCCTTTGCCCGCGCGCCCATGCGGGGCCTTCCGGCCCCGCAGCCAAGGCCCGGTCGGCAGCGCCATCTGCCTAGCCGCTGGGCCGTGGCGGCCACCATCAGTTTGCTTCTGCTGGCGGGCTACTGGCTCTTCCGCCCCGCCGGACAGGCTGGCCCCCAAATGGTTCGGACGGGCGCGGGCGAAACGCGGGAAATCGTGCTGCCCGACGGCTCGCACGTCTGGCTCGACCAGCATTCGCAACTGGACTACGCGACGGCTTTCGCCACCGACCGCCGTTTGTCGCTCGAAGGAACGGCTTACTTCGAAGTGGCACACGACACCGCGCATCCGTTTGTGGTGTCGGCGGGCACCGGCGAGGTGCGCGTACTGGGCACCCGGTTCACCGTGCAGGCCCGGGCCAGTCAGCCCTGCGTGATGGTGATGGTTACGTCCGGACTGGTCAGCCTGGGTGCCCAAACGGGTGGCGATCCGGTGCGGTTGCCCAAGGATATGTTGGGGCTGCTCAACGCGGATGGTCAGGTAAGGGTAGAGGCGGCCGACCCCAACTACCTTAGCTGGCTCAGCGGACGCCTGGTCTTCGAGCAGACGCCCTTGCCCACCATTGTCGAGCAACTGGAGCGTCTCTACGGGGTAGAAATAACGTTGCAGCACCCGAAGTTAACAACCATGACCCTGACGGCAGATGTCCGTCGGGAAGGGATTGATCAGTTGCTAGAAAAGATTGCTTTTTCGCTAGATATCGCCTACCGATTCGAAAATAATACTCATACCCTCACAATGAAAGACCCTTCCTAATCAGGAAGGCGCTTTGATTAATATTCTATACTGAATGCCCAACTGGCATGGCTCAGGTGGGATAGGTACGTCCTTTTCGCTCGCTCATCCTCATCTACCCTCTTTTATGAAAACAGTACGACTCACCCTAGGAATTTGCATCGGCTTGTGGCTAGGCCTTGCACCCTCCTTCCGCACCGCCCTGGCCCAGACCTGGGACGCCCGCGCCCGGATTGAGGCGCAGGCCAACGAACAGCAACGCGCCCGTTTGCAGACCCAGCCCACCCGCAAGCGGGTGACGCTTTCGGTACAAAACGTCTCGCTCAGCGAAGCCCTGCGGGAGCTTTCGCGGCTGGCCGAAGTGGACCTGCTCTACAACCCGGCCCTTATCCCCGACGCAACGCGCACGCTTCACCTCCAGCAAGTTACCCTCGACGAGGCCCTCAAAGCCCTGCTAGAGAACACTGGGCTGGAAGCCTACCTGTCTGCCGAAGGCGACATCACCATCAAGCGCCCCCGGGCCGTAACCCCTGGGGCCGCCGCGCAGCTAGAGATTCGTGGCCGGGTGCGCGACGCCGAAAACGACGAGCCACTGCCGGGCGTCAACATTTTGCTGAAGGGCACTTCGCGCGGCACGGTCTCGGACGCCGACGGCAACTTCCGGCTGAGCTTGTCCAGCGAAGGCGGCACCCTCCTGTTTGTCAGCGTGGGCTACGAGCGCACCGAAATAGAAATTGCAGGCCAAACCGACTGGAACATCGCCCTGCGCCCCGACATCCGCCAGCTCTCGGAGGTGGTGGTAGTGGGCTACGGCACCCAGGAGCGCCGCGACGTGACGGGGGCCGTGAGTTCAATATCGGCCAAACAGTTTCAGGCCACGGCCAACACCAGCATCGAGCAGGGCCTGCAAGGTCGCATTGCAGGCGTGCAGGTGACCCAGACCTCTGGCCAGCCGGGTGGCTCGGTCAACATCCGGGTGCGGGGCTGGAGCTCGATTTCGGCGGGCAACGAACCCCTCTACGTCATTGACGGGGTGCCCTTCTACAACTGGGGCACCACGCTCAACAACGGCCCGGCGGGCATCTACGGCACGGGCGTGGTGCACAACGCCCTGGCGGCCATCAACCCCAACGACATTGTGTCCATTGAGGTGCTCAAAGACGCGGCGGCCGCAGCCATCTACGGCTCGCGGGCGGCCAACGGGGTGGTGATCGTCACGACCAAACGGGGCCAAGCGGGCCGGGCGCTCGTTGAGTTCGACAGCTACTACGGCGTGCAGCAGGTGGCCCAGCAGATTTCGGTGCTCAACGCCCGCGACTTTGCCGAGCTCATCAACGACTCGCGCAATAACGCCTGGGCCGACCTGGGTTCACCCACGCCCCGCCCTAATAACATCCAAGAGGTCGCATCGCTGGCCGACCCGACTTCGCTGGGCCAGGGCACCAACTGGCAGGACTTCATCTTCAAGGACGCGCCGATGCAGAACCACCAACTGACCATTTCGGGGGGCAATGCCACGACCAAGTACGCCGTGTCGGGCGGGTACTTCAACCAGGACGGCATCATCCTCAACTCGGGCTACAAGCGCTATTCGGCCCGGCTCAACCTGGATCAGGAAGTGAGCAAGCGGCTGAAGATCGGCAGCAGCATCACGATCAACAACGGCACCAACGAGATCAACCGCGCCCGGGGCGCGGCCAACCAGGGCGGTGTGTTGCAGTCGGCCTTGTTGTTTACGCCCACCGTGCCGGTCTACACGCCCGAAGGCGAGTTTGCCCGCCCCAACTTCGACGAGGGCTTTCCGCTGATTGACAACCCCGTGGCCCTGGCCGAGCAGTACTGGCACGTGATCAACACCACCCGGATGATCGCCAACCTGTTCGGCGAACTGGCCCTGGCCGAAGGACTGACCTTCCGCACCAGCGTCGGGCTAGACGCCAACTACCTCAAAAACAACATTTTTGTGCCCACGACGGCCATTTTGCCGCCCAGCAACGGTACGGGCGCGGGCTTTGCCTTCGCTTCGCAAGAACTCATCTGGCTCAACGAAAACATCCTGAGCTATTCGCGCCGCTTCGGCAGCGAGCACGACCTGGCCGCCGTGGCGGGCTTCACGATTCAGGGTTCGGAGTTTGAGCGGATGATCAGCCGCGTGTTCAACTTCCCCAACGACCTGGTGCAAACTACCAACGGCGGCCGGACCGACCTGACCAACTCCTTCTTCGAGCAGTGGCGGATGGTGTCCTTTCTGGGGCGGGTCAACTACGGCTTCCGCGACAAATACTTGCTCTCGGTGGCCATGCGGGCCGACGGCTCCTCACGCTTTGGGCCTGACAATCGCTTCGGATATTTCCCCTCGGTATCGGCCGGCTGGCGCCTGTCGGGCGAAGACTTCCTCCAGGATGTCGCGATGCTCGATGACCTCAAGCTACGGGCCAGCTACGGCCTGACGGGCAACAGCGAATTGCAAAACACCGTCAACAGCTTTGCCAACTACGCCCACATCGGCAACATCCAGACGGCCAACTACGCTTTTGGCGGGAATGCCGTCAATGGCCTGGCGCCGGGGTCGCTCTCGAACCGCGAACTGGGCTGGGAAGCCACCGAGCAGTGGAACCTGGGCCTGGACGTCAGCCTCTGGGGCGGGCGGCTCAACCTGACGGGCGACGTGTACGACAAAACCACGCGCGAGATGCTCGTCAATGGCACGCCCTTGGCGTTCACGACGGGCTTTGGCGGGGCCACCCTCAACGTGGGCCGGATGCGCAACCGGGGCTGGGAGTTGGCCCTGGGCACCGTGAACACCGCCGGGGCCTTCACCTGGCGCACCGATTTCAACATCGCTCGCAATAGTAACGAAGTGCTCGACCTGGGCACCGAAGACCGCCAGATTTTGCTGGGCAGCAACCTCATCGAGGCCGGCGTGCCCGTGAGTTCCTTCTTCGGCCACCAGGTGCAAGGCATTTTCCAGAGTGAAGAAGAGATTCGCAACGCCCCCACGCAGCCCAATGCCCGCCCCGGCGATATTCGCTTCCGCGACATCAACGGCGACGGTGTCATTGACCAGGAAGACCGTACGGTACTGGGCAGCCCCCTGCCCGACTACTTCGGTGGCCTAACCAACACGTTTCTCTACAAGGGTTTCGAGCTAACGGTATTCTTCCAGGGCGTGTACGGCAACAAAATTGTCAACCAGTTGCGCCGCGACGCCGAACGCCTGGAAGGAAGTTTTAATGGGACAGAGGCCACGCTCAACCGCTGGCGCTCGCCCGAGCAGCCCGGCGACGGCCGTATGCCCCGGGCCATCGCCAACGACCCCAATGGCAACAACCGCTTTTCGGATCGGTGGATCGAAGACGGCTCTTTTACGCGCCTCAAGACGCTGACGATTGGCTACAACTTCCCGGCCAAGGTGCTGGCGCCGCTGCGCCTGACCAACCTGCGCCTCTACGCCACGGGCCAAAACCTGCTCACCTTCACCGACTACAAGGGCTACGACCCCGAGGTGGGCAACAGCGGCAATAACCCGTTGCAGCAAGGCATTGACGAGTCCAACTACCCGCTGGCCCGCATCTACCTCCTCGGCATCAACATCAAACTCTGACGATCATGCAACTTCAAAAAATCATTCGCTACTGGCCCCTGTGCCTGGCCCTGGCCACGGTTGGCTGCCGCGAGACGCTCGACGTAACGCCCATTTCGGTGGCCAACGTCAACGCCTTCTACGAGACCCCGCAAGACGCCGTGGTGGCGACCAATGCGGCCTACAACCCGCTGCAGGACATTCACCGCCAACTGATGTGGGAATTGGGCGAGGTGATGTCAGACAACACGGAAGACAACAACGCCCGGGCCCTCGACAACTTCACCTACGACCCTGCCGACGGCCGCATCAGCAACTTCTGGCGCCTTCACTACTTGGGCATTGCCCGCTGCAATACCGTGCTCGATCGCCTGCCCGGTATCCCGATGAATGCGGAATTGCGCAGTCGTCTCTTGCTCGAAGCCCAGTTTTTGCGTGGGTTCTACTACTTCAACCTCGTACGTTTTTTTGGAGGCGTGCCGCTGGTGCTCTCCGAGATTACGACGCTGGACGCTGCCCGCCCGGTGCGGGCCACGGCCGACGAGGTCTATGCCCAAATTATTGCTGACCTGACGGCAGCCGAAGGGCTGCCCGCGCAGTACCCCGACAGCGACAAGGGGAGGGCCACGCAGGGAGCGGCCAAAGCCATGTTGGCCAAGGTACACCTGACGCGGCGCGACTGGGCATTGGCCGCTGCCAAGGCGCAGGAAGTACGCGCCCTGGGCGTCTATGCCCTGGTGCCCAACTATGCCGATGTGTTTCGGGCTGCCTTTCGCAACAGTGCCGAGTCCGTTTTCGAGGTGCAATACTTCATCGGGCAACAATCGGGTACGGGCAATTTTCTGGGCAACAATTTCTATGAGCTGTTTGCACCTACCAATTCAACCTCTCTAGTTACGGGCGTACCGGGCAGCAACGGACAAGGACGCAACATCCCGACTAACGATATGGTGCAGGCCTACGAGTCGGGCGATCCGCGGCGCGCCCTCTCGCTGGATACTGCTTTCGTGAGACCTCCGAGCGACACGGTACGCGTGAATTTCATCCGCAAGCACCTCGATGCTACGGCCACCGGGGCGGGCGGGGGCGGCAGCTTCGGCTCGGGCAGCCAAAACGGCTGGCGGGTGGTGCGCTTTGCCGATGTGCTGCTGATGCACGCCGAAGCCCTCAACGAACTGGGCAACACGGGACAAGCCCTGGAGGCCGTCAACCTGGTGCGGACGCGCGCCAACAATTCCGATACGCTCTCGGTGCTGCCTAACCTAGGCGCGCTAGAACAGGCCACCCTGCGCGAGGCCATCTTTCGGGAGCGGCGCGTAGAGCTGGCCTTCGAAAACCACCGCTGGTTTGACCTGGTGCGCACCGACCGCGCCCTGACGGTGCTGAGCAACACGCCCATCCAGCCGCGCAACCTGCTGCTGCCCATTCCGCAGCGCGAGATAGACATCAACCCTGCGCTGACGCAAAACCCGGGGTATTAAGGCACAGCACGAAAGATCGTCGGCGAAACAACTCAACGAATACTCAGAAACAAAGATTGGTAAATGCTTCATCCGGAGAGGCCACCCCTTTTGGGGTGGCTTCTTTTTTGGGTAGGGTGTCGGGGCGGATGAGTTCAGGTATGCGAGTAGGTGGGGCACGTTTGGCACTGGTTTGGGCAGGAGGTAACCGGGTCGTGTAGTGGTGCAGCCGGATGGCCTCCCCAAAGTCGAGCAGCGGGACCTGTTGCGCGGCCCGCAAAGGCGCGGCCGCCCGCCAATGTTTGTGCAAGTGCTGCTGAAAAGCCCACACCGCGTTGCGGCGCAGCTCCAGCACCGTGGCCAGCGTATCGAGCCGGATGTGGTCGTGTCTGTGCATGGCCCAATTTTGCTACACTCTAATCATCCGACCAAAAGTTATAAAATTTAAGTTCGTCTAGGCTATTCACGGGCACAAGTTGATCGGTTTTTATCGGACCATTCCCTAATGGTTTTTACAGTTGTACGACGCCATGAGTTAAACCAATCCAAGACAATCTAAGTCGCCCAGTTCGTCCGGTATGCCCAAAGCGTCGAGGGGGAAAGTCCCAAGAAAAAGCGCATCCGTGGTGTGCATTAGGCGATATTGCTCAAGCATGTGCGCGTATCTTTTTGGCCCAAACCTGTCCTGACGCTTTCCCTACGGGCCGCAATCCAGCACTGATAATGCTTTTGCGAAAGGCACGGCTTTTCAATACTTTTCGACAAGAGTTGCTTGCAGAAGGGCGAGCTTATCCAAACGGGTCGGGTGGCGCAGAAAATTAGCATTTTTTTGGATTGAATCAGAAAAAAATTGGATTACCTTCCGCCAAGCGATTGTACAAGGATATACGAAGGATGGTAACTGCGTGTGTCGGAGAGTTATTGATAATACGAAGGCGAGTTGCGCAGGGGGGCGCATGTGGAGCTGCCAAAAGCCGAACCGATTCACCGGTTCGGGCCGCAGTGAAGCAGCAAGTCAACGGCAGTCTCGGCCGAAATGAGATTTGCGCAAGTTAACCGTATCGGAGTTTTACCTCATTGCAAAAATATCTGAACAAATAATAATCAGCGAAAATGATTAAAAAGGTATTAAAAGTGACCGTAAAGGGAATAATCGGAATTACGGTGATTGTCGGAATATTGTACGGTGGCTTTCATCTTTGGGAGTATTCGACGGGGGGTACGTACATAAGCTACCTAAAGGATAACAGCGAAACAGTGCCATTGAGCGAGCCCTTTAGTTTTGAAATGTTAGACAATGACATTAAGAAAAATCGCCTGATATTGGTTGGCGAAATACACGGATTTGAGGAACCTCAAAAATTTGACTTTGAATTATTCACTCATCTGCATGCCAATCATAATGTGAGGCAATACTATGCAGAGTTGGATCACGTTCAAGCGCTGGTTCTTAACCAATATCTAGAGACCGGTGATGAAAGTCTTCTCGATGATGCTTTGAAAAGATGGGCAGTTGTTCAGGGAAGAAAGAACAAAGATTACAATGATAAATACCGCAAATTTCACCAGTTCTACAAGCAGTTGGCTGAGCAGGATAAATTTAAATTTATAGGCGTAGATAAATTGCAAGATGTTGATTTGACTTTAAAATACTTGAATACCTTAGACAATTCCGTGGCAACCGAAATAAAAGAAAAGGTTGATTTAGATGCTATTCTCATTAAAATTAATCAATTAGATTCCATCTATTCCAATTCTCCGGATACCTTATTCACTTTGATGCATATCAGGAAAAACATAAAGCACTACACTGAAAATACCAATCGCGAAAAAGTGTTGTTTGAAAACTTCCACACGCTTTATAAACACATGGTAGGCGAAAAAAATACAGCCTATGGCTATTTCGGGTTATTCCACGTTTTTCAATACCAAGTAAGCGGACAACAGCCACTTGCCTCTCAAATAAGAATGTCTGACTTGGGCCTAGAAAATAATATTCTATCCATGAATTTTTTAATGCTAGACAGCTATACGGTGATGCCGTCAAATCAATTGCCCGAATTTTTGAGAGATGGTGGAAAATACACCAAAATGCCCATTTCAGCAGACGTCATGCTCTTCGTGTACATTTATGGAATAAAGGACTTTAAACGAATGACACCGGAATATCATAAATCACTTGTAAACATGAATGCCGATGATAGTCCATATGCCACAACCAACCGAATGAACAAGGTTATCCAGTTGTTACCCGTTGCTGAAAGTTTTGAATTTGACGAAAAGGGCAAACCATATGTACAGTACACGGTGTTCGTGAGAAATTCAGATTGGGCAGAACCTGAAAATTAAATAACGAAAGCGCAACCCCAACCACCTAAAAGTGGCAGGTCGCGATGGTCTGCTCCTGCTTGTCGGTACTGAAGTTGTTCATTCCGACGTTTCCTCCAATACCCGCTCGACGCGACCATGCGTGTACGAATAACCGGGTGGAACGGCGCGCAGAATCCCGGTGATACATCCTGAAAAGTGCGTTATTTGCTATCTTTCGAACCTATGGATGCTTGCGCCCCCAACCTTGTGCCCCCAAAAATGAGGGCCGTATAAGTTGCTTTGGCCGAGCAGAAGAATGCCTCTCTCATCAAAATCCGGACAATCTATGCCGATACCGTTCGATCAATTTGAGCAGCATATAGACGAGACCATCCTGGGACGTGGCTTGTCGTATTTCGAAAATGGCCGGGTGGATGAACCCGAAGAGATAAGTCCGGGCATGTACGAGACCCAGGTGGAAGGTTCAGAGGTTTACACCGTACAGCTCACGCTCGCCAACCGGATAATTACAGATTATGCGTGCGACTGCCCCTACGACATGGGGCCGATTTGCAAACACGTGGTGGCCCTTATTTTTTATCTCCAGCAGGACGAAATCTGCCAGTTGCAAAGGGCAAAAAGTACCAAGCAGCGCCAGCAAACGTCTAAACCGAAGACTGTCACGCAGCGCATCGAAGAAGTGCTTGACAAGGTTTCCCACGAAGAACTCAAGCAATTCGTGCGCGACAAATCGGTGGCCAATCCGCCGTTTAGGAACTTGTTCTTGGCTGCTTTCGCCCAGTACAGTGCCGAGGCGCCGAAGGAGTTCTACGTCAAGCAGGTAAAAGCAATCTTGCGGGCCGCATCCGACCGGCACGGCTTCATAGACTGGTCTTCAACCCATAAGGTCGGGAATGAGATTGACGAACTGCTGGCGTCGGCCCAAAAGCAAATTGACAACGGACAGCCCAAGAGCGCGATCCTGATGGCTACCGCCGTAATGGAACAATTGCTGGCCGCTTTCGAATTTGCCGATGACAGCGACGGTGAGCTCGGCGGTTGTATAGACGCGGCCTTCCAACTGCTGACCGCGCTTGCGCAAAAACCTCCGGAAGAAATCCGGAAAATGATCCTCGATTATTGCCTCACCGCGTTCGCAAGACGAACGTATTCCGGTTGGGATTGGCACATGGATATGCTAACACTTGCCGCCTCCCTCGTCAAGACCGAAGTCGAAGTTGCGCGCATTTTCGAACTCATCGAAAGCGTCTACCACTCAAAAAACGAAATAGAGAGGATCCAGAAAGTAAAATACACGTTGCTGTGGCAGACCAGAGGCGAGTCGGTGGCAGAGGCTTACCTGACAGAAAACCTCGAAAATCCGGCCTTCAGGCGACTGGCCCTCCAGAAGGCGCTGGACAATAAAAATTACGAGAGGGCCACCGTACTGGCTACGGACGGCGTGAAACAAGACCTGAGCTATCGTCGGAGACCGGTCGGTGAATGGCACCGCTGGTTATTGCAGATCGCCCTGGCCCAGCACCATACCCCGCAAATTGTCGAATACGCGCGCTTGCTGTTTCTCAACAATATCGGTGATCGGCCAGCGCATTATCAGCTACTCAAACAACACGTGAACCCCGCAAAGTGGCGCTCCTTCGTGGAGGACCTGCTCGCCGAAATCGCGGCGGACAAGCAGTGGGTTGATACGGCGCTGATGGCCGACATTTTCATCAGCGAAGCGTGGTGGGAACGGCTACTCGAACTGGTAGAAGCCTCTCCCCGACTCGATGTCCTAGACCGTTACGCGCAGCACCTGGCCAAAGAGTACCCCGACGAACTTGTCGAACTCTACGCAGAGGCCGTCTTGACATACATGGAACGCAGCACATCGAGGTCACACTACCAGGAGGCGTGCAGGTACATTAGGAAGATCATCAAGCTGGGCGCAAAGCGGCGCGCCCACGAGGTCATTGCTTTCTTGAGGGCCAAATACCCCAGGCGGAAGGCCTTGTTGGAAGAACTTAACAAAATCTAGGAGGGGCCTGGTGGATGCTCGCCCAATGGCAATGCAGCGCGCTGCCCGACAGCAAGGCGGAGGTAATCCGCATCTCCAATCCTTAACAATTTGATAATCACGGGTTAACCGGATATCCTCCGGGCGGGGCTTACCTGCTTGCATTGTCTTCTAGCTGTATGCGCTCCAGTAAGGCGCTCAAAAGCGGCTTTATAGCCCCGTTGTCATGAAAAAACTGCTCCTTTCCTTCCTACTCTGCGTTACCCTTGCCCCGGGGTGGGCGCAGGTACAGACCGCCCGCGGGGTGGTCTTTCACGACCAGAACGGCAACGGCCGCCGCGATCGGCGCGAGCCGGGCATCGCTCAGGTGGCCGTCTCCAACGGCCGGCAGGTGGTGCTCACCGACGCCCAAGGTGCCTACGAATTGCCCGTGGTGGGCCACACGGCCCTGTTTGTCATCAAGCCTGCCGATTACGACCTGCCCCTCAACGAACAGTTTTTGCCCCAGTTCTACTACCTCCACAAGCCCGAGGGGTCTCCCCTGCTCAAATATGCGGGCACCTCGCCTACCGGGTCCCTGCCCCGCGCGGTGGACTTCGGTCTGCGCAGCGGCGCGCCCGCCGATACCTTCCAAGTGGTGGTCTTTGCCGACCCGCAGCCCTACTCGGCCCAAGAGGTGGACTACTTCGACCGGGATATCGTACGACCACTGAGGAAGGAGGCCGGACAATATGCCTTTGGCTTGAGCCTGGGTGACCTGGTAGGTGACGACCTGAGCCTGTTTGTGCCCTATAATGCATCCATCGCGCGGTTGCAGCGGCCGTGGTTCAACGTCTATGGCAACCACGATATGAACTACGACGTGGCTCACGACACGCTGGCCGACGAGACTTTCGAGGCTACCTACGGCCCGGCTACCTACGCCTTCAACCACGGCAAGGTGCACTTCGTCGTGCTCGACAACGTCATTTATCCCTTTCCTGAAGGCACCACCCGCTACACGGGGGGCTTGCGCGAAGACCAGTTCGAATTTTTGGAAAACGACCTGCGGCACGTACCCAAAGACCACTTGGTGGTGCTGAGCATGCACATCCCGATTTTCGACGAAGCGCCTTTGGGCGAGACTTTCCGAGCTGCCGACCGCCAGCGGCTGTTCGATTTGCTAAAAGACTTTCCGCACACGCTGAGCCTTTCGGGACATACGCATACGCAGCGCCACCACTTCTTCGATTCGACAGCAGGATGGCGGCAAACCGAGCCGCACCACCACTACAACGTGGGGACGGCTTCGGGCGACTGGTGGTCGGGGCAGCCCGACGCGGCGGGTATTCCCGATGCACTCATGCGCGACGGCACACCCAATGGCTACGCGGTGCTTACCTTCAAAAACCGCGACTACCTGATTGATTACCGGGTAGCAAGGGCCGACACGAACTACCGGATGAACGTCTATGCCCCCCGCGTCATCCCTCACAAGCGGCGTCATCGGGGTGAAGTGTACGTCAACTTTTTTATGGGAAACGAGCAGTGCAAGGTCGAGATGCGTGTACCCGGACGGGATTGGCAGGCCCTGCGCTACGGCGATGACCAAGATCCTATTTTGGCCAGCATCCGCCATCAATGGGATACTTCTGACGAAGTGCTCGAAGGGAACCGACCTTCCAATCCGGCCATTTCCAAGCACGTCTGGCGGGGCCGCATCCCGACGGATATGCCCGTAGGCGAGCAGACGACTCAAATCCGGGTGACCGACATGTTCGGGCGCGTGTTCACTGATCAGGTGACTGTGCGCGTGGTGGCGGCTGATATCGCCGCGGATCAGTAGCGATTTTTGCGGCGTAGCTTTTCAAGTAAAGTAGTGCGCTCTATCACATTACGCAGCACAGCACCCCCCGCAATTGGAAACGCTTCACTTGATTAGTTACCTCGAAAAAGGCAAACTCTGTTCGCTCAGCGAGGGGATGCAAACCGTCGAGCTCCGCAGTGGCACTTACGTCTATCGTCCAGCCGATGCGTCCGTGCGCGTGTATGAGCTCGTGAGCGGCGTGGTCAAGGTGGGCGCCTATTCGGAAGCAGGTGCTGAATGGGTATGCGACGTGCTACGGCCCGGTGAGGTATTTGGCAACCTGCAGCCTCTTGCTCACCGCCCAAACGGGTTTGCCCGCTGCTTGACCCCTGTGGTCCTCCGCAGCTATCCGCTTACAGTTTTCCAGCATGCCATCACCCACTGTCCGACCATGGTGGCATGGTTCCACGCGCAAGCCTTTACGCGCTGGAGCCGGATGGAACGCCGCCTCCTGGGAATTTGCACCGAACCGATCCTCACGCGCCTCATCAACCTGCAAGTGGAGCTAGGGCAACCGTTGCGTGATGCCCGGGGACGGGTCGTAAATCCCTTCGATTTACTGACACAGCAGGATATAGCAGATCTCATCGGTGCCACGCGCCAGACGGTTGCGGCTCTCCAATCTCCGTGTAAACCTGTTCGTGTGAAACCCACCGTGGGTCATTCGGATGGTCGGAAAAGATAGCCTTGCCGACCATTTGACTTTTCAATTGTGCTGCCCATCAATTGAATCATATCCGGTGGTCAGCCATGGATATGTTGGGACTGCTCTTTCCGCTTAAAAGTTGGACTAGTTATGCAGCAGATTTAAAGGTATAAA
>DAIMZG010000033.1:0-14673 GCA_036734065.1 Catalimonadaceae bacterium | reverse complement strand
TGCCGGGCATGACGCCCGCCACCTGCATCTTCCACCAGACGGCCCTCAACGGCTACAAGCCTTACCATTTCATTGACGCGATCCTGACCTACGGCGCCGCGCGGCAAGGGGTGCGAGCCTGACGGAGAACGGCCGCCAGCAAGGCCAGGTCTGGCTCATTGGGGCCTTCGGCCATTTCCTCATCCCACTTTTAGAGGCCGCTGGGGAACAGAGAAGGTGCCCGGAAAACATTCTTCAGAAGACGGGACGTGCTTGTCACGACTTCACCCGCCCCTGCGGGGCGGGGGTCGGTCTATCCGCCGCCCTACCTCCCTCCGTGTCGCCTACGCGGAGGGCGCGCCTTGGGCCAGGATTTGGTCGAAGGCCGCGCGCGGCAGGGGCATCACCGACAGCCGCGACTGGCGGATGAGCGGCAGGTCGCGCAGGGCAGGGTCGGCCTTGAGGTCAACCAGGGTTACGGGCCGGGCAAAGGCGCCGCACGGGCGCAGGTCAACGGCCACCCAGCGGTCGTCGTCGGTGGTGGGATCGGGATAGGCGGCGCGCACCACTTCGGCGTAGCCCACCACGGCACGGGTGCTAACGCTGTGGTAGAACAGCACCAGGTCGCCGGGTTGCATGGCGCGCAGGTGGTTGCGGGCCTGGTAGTTGCGGACGCCGTCCCAGCGGCCCACGCCTTCGCGCACCAGGTCGGCATAGGCGTAGGCTTCGGGTTCGGATTTAACGAGCCAGTAGTTCACAGGGCAATTAGTTGGTTAGGTAATGAGGTGATTCGTTGGTGGGGTGATGAGGTAATTCGTTGGTGGGGCGATTTAGCTACGCAAGTTTACCCCAAGGGTGTTTTGAACCCAAACCGCTGAGGATTCACGGGTACCGATTGGGAAGTCCCCGGAGGTTTTCAACGGGCTTTACGCAACCCCAGCGGCGATGAGCGGATGCGTTGACCCACGTCTGATGAGGCAGGGCGCGGACACTGCGCGCAGGGCCTTTTTCTTCCTTTTCGCGCTGTGGTGGCGCTTCGGCGCCAATGCCGTCCCCTTCTTTGCAAAAGCCGCCGGTGGGCACGCCCACTCCAAAACTAACCTACATCAGTTTTTGAATAGTATCAAGATCAGTTTTTGCGTTGATGCGGGTCATAGCCCTCCCTCCCGGTATTTGGTTGCTTTGTAGCAGCTAAATAACCTTTCTCATGAGCGTACTCTTCCTACTGATTGGCGTGAGTTTGCTGGTGGCCTTGGGCTTTCTGACCAGTTTTCTCTGGGCAACGCGCAGCGGCCAATTCGACGACGACTACACGCCCTCCGTCCGGATGCTCTTCGACGATTCTGAAAAACCCCAAAATCCATCCTAGCCCATGGCCTCCCCACAACTATTACAAAACGCGCCGCAGGTCAGCGATCCCGCCCTCGCCGGAAGGTTAGAGACCTTCTATTACGACAACAAGATTGTCAAGTTTTTTGCCATCGCCACCGTTGTCTGGGGGATTGTGGGCATGCTGGTGGGCCTTACGGCGGCCATTCAGTTGTTCTATCCCTTGTTCAACTTCGACTTGCCCTACACCACCTTCGGGCGGGTGCGGCCGCTGCACACCAACGCAATCATCTTTGCCTTCATCGGCAATGCCATGTTTTGCGGCATTTATTATTCTACCCAGCGCCTGCTCAAGGCCCGTATGTTCAGCGACACGCTGAGCTGGATCAATTTCTGGGGCTGGCAACTGATCATCGTGGCGGCAGCCGTTACGCTGCTGCTGGGCTTTACAACCAGCAAGGAGTACGCTGAGCTGGAGTGGCCCATTGACATTGCCATCACGCTGGTTTGGGTAGTGTTTGGTATCAACCTGATCGGCACGATCATCAAGCGGCGCGAGCGCCACATGTACGTGGCCATCTGGTTCTACATCGCCACCTTCGTGACGGTGGCCGTGCTGCACATCGTCAACTCGATGGAAATGCCCGTCACGCTCTTCAAAAGCTATTCGATGTACGCGGGCGTGCAAGACGCCCTGGTGCAGTGGTGGTACGGCCACAACGCGGTGGCATTCTTCCTGACCACGCCCTTCTTGGGCATGATGTACTATTACTTGCCCAAGGCGGCCAATCGCCCGGTCTATTCCTACAAACTTTCGATCATTCACTTCTGGGCCCTGATTTTCCTCTACATCTGGGCGGGCCCGCACCACTTGCTCTACACGGCCCTGCCCAACTGGGCGCAAACGCTGGGTACGGTCTTTTCGATTATGCTGCTGGCCCCCTCCTGGGGCGGGATGATCAACGGCCTGCTGACCTTGCGCGGTGCCTGGGATCGGGTGCGCGAAGATCCGGTGCTCAAGTTCTTCGTCGTGGCCGTAACGGCCTACGGGATGGCCACCTTCGAAGGCCCAATGCTGTCGCTCAAGAACGTCAACGCCATTGCCCACTTTACGGATTGGATCATCGCCCACGTACACGTCGGCGGCCTGGGCTGGAATGGCTTCATGACCTTCGGGATGCTCTACTGGCTGGTGCCCCGCCTCTGGAAAACTTCCATCTACTCGAAAAAACTGGCCAACTTCCACTTCTGGATCGGCACGATGGGCATCCTGTTCTACGCCCTGCCGCTCTACTGGGCGGGCTTTACGCAGAGCCTGATGTGGAAAGAGTTTACGGAAGAAGGCTTCCTGCGCTATCCTAACTTCCTCGAAACAGTCACGCAGATTGTGCCTATGTACAGAATGCGGGCTTTGGGCGGAGCGCTGTACCTGACGGGTGCCATCGTGATGGCCTACAACCTCTTCAAAACCGCCCAGCAGGGTGCATTGCTGAGCAACGAACAAGCCGAGGCCCCCGCCCTGACCCCCCGCGCCACGCCCACCCCCGGCGAGCACTGGCACCACCGCCTCGAGCGCATGCCGATCACCTTCACGGTGCTTTCGCTGGTGGCCATCCTGATTGGCGGGGCCATCGAAATGATCCCCACGTTCCTGGTGCAATCCAACGTGCCAACCATCGCCAGCGTCAAGCCCTACACGCCGCTCGAGTTGCACGGCCGCGACATCTACATCCGCGAAGGATGCAACAACTGCCATACGCAGATGGTACGCCCCTTCCGCTCCGAGACCGAGCGCTACGGCGAATACTCCAAGGCGGGCGAATTTGTGTACGACTATCCGTTCTTGTGGGGCTCTAAGCGCACCGGACCCGACCTGCACCGCCTCGGCGAGAAGTACCCCGACTCGTGGCACTACCACCACATGGACGACCCCACCACCATGTCGCCCGGCTCGATTATGCCGCGCTATCCCTGGCTACTCGACGACGACATTGACGCCGACCTGACGGCGGGCAAAATCAACGTGCTGCGCAAACTGGGTGTACCCTACGCCGAAGGTTACGAAGTGACGGCCAACGATGACCTCTATCGGCAAGCGGCGCAGATTGTCGCCAACCTGGAAGGTGCGGGCATCGAGACCGACGCCGACAAGGAAATCGTCGCCCTGATTGCCTACATGCAACGCCTGGGCACGGATATCAAAACCCGGCAATAACCACCGGAAGCAACCCCAAGGGGGGCTGGATTAAAGGCTGACTGAGGACTTTAACCGCTGTGAGATTGCCACGGCCCCCCAACTTTATCTAACACGCGCTTAGCCCTTTACAAACATGTACAAAGAAGTCCTTCGGAGTATCGCGGGCATCGAGATTTGGCCCATCATCTCCTTCCTCATTTTCTTCCTGTTCTTCGCCTGCCTGCTGCTGTGGGTGGCCAAGTCGGACAAAAAACACATTGACCAGATCGCGCACTTGCCGCTGGAAGACAGCTACGCGGATGTGCCGCAGAAAGGAGAACCGAGCCATGTGTAATCACAAAAAAGTATCGGAGAAAGGGGCTGCACCCGCGTCCCTCACCTCCGAGAAGCCCGCCGCCTGCCGCTGCGGCGGCCGCTGCCGCAAAGTGGCCCAAAGCACGGGGGCCGTGGCCCTGCTGAGCGTACTGGCCCTGCCCGCCCAAGCCCAGGGCTTGGCCGAAGGGCTGGTACCCACCGACCTGACGCCGATTGTGTACTTGCTGATGGGCCTGATTCTGGCCGTTACGCTGGTGATCTGCCTGGTGGCCTACTACGCCGTAGTTATGCTGCGGGTAATGGTGACCCGAACGCAAACGGCCGCTCAAGCTGTGATGGCCGAAGCCGAAATCAGCGCCGACGCCGTGCGCGTAGGGGCCCGTGGCTGGTGGCAGCGCCTCGACAAGAAGCTCACCGACGCCATCCCGCTCGAACGCGAAGAAGACATCGTGCTCGACCATAACTACGACGGCATCCGGGAACTCGACAACCACATGCCGCCCTGGTGGGTGGCCATGTTCTACGCCACCATCGTCTTCGCCGGTGTTTACGTAGCGGCCTACCACTTTACGGACTGGGCACCGCTGCAGGAAGAAGAATACCAGATGGAACTGGCGCAGGCCGAAGAGGCCGCCACGGCCCGCCGCCTGCTGGCCGTCAACAGCCTCGACGAAACCAACGTGACCTTCAGCAACGAAGCGTCCATCTTGGCCAAAGGCCAATCCATCTACACCGCCAACTGTGCTGCCTGTCACGGCGCGCAGGGGCAAGGGGGCGTAGGGCCTAACCTGACCGACGAATACTGGCTGCACGGTGGCGACATCAAGGACGTGTTTGCAGTGATCAAATACGGCGTGCCGCAAAAAGGCATGATCGCCTGGCAAGCCAAACTGCAGCCCAGCGACATGCGCGACGTAGCTGCCTACATCCTGACCCTGCAAAACACCAACCCGCCCAACGCCAAAGAGGCCCAAGGCGAAAAGTTCGTGCAGGACAAACTCTCGCAGGCCGCATCGGCCGACAAAGACCTCGCCACGGCGAACTTCTGAGCCAAATCAGCCGGGGCCTCTCGTCCGTGGGTGGGAGGCCCCTTGATTAAAGCGTTCTTATCCCTACTGCCATGAGCACTGTTCTCCATTCCGATACCGAAGCCTACCGCGACCAACTCTCGACCATCAACGAAGCGGGTGATCGCGAATGGCTGTACCCCAAAAAACCGCAAGGAAAATTTTACAACTACCGGATGGCCTTCAGCCTGGTGTTGCTGACTTTCTTTCTGAGCGGACCCTTTTTGCGCATTGGCGGCCAGCCGCTGTTGCTGCTCAATATCTTCGACCGCAAGTTTGTATTGCTGGGACAGGTGTTCTGGCCGCAGGATTTTTACCTGTTTGGCCTGGCCATGATCACGATGGTGGTCTTCGTAACGCTGTTCACGGTGGCTTTCGGGCGGCTGTTTTGCGGCTGGGCCTGTCCGCAGACGATTTTCTTGGAGATGGTTTTCCGCAAAATCGAGTACTGGATTGAGGGCGATGCCAACCAGCAGCGCAAGCTGACCAACCAGCCCTGGAACCGCGAAAAGGTGCTCAAGCGGGTTAGCAAGCACACCTTGTTCGTGCTAATGGCCCTTGTCTTTACCCATACGGTGATGGCCTATATGCTGGGCATCGAGCAGGTGCAAGCCATCGTGTCGAGTCCGCCCAGCGAACACCTGGCGGGTTTTATCGCGCTGGTGGCCTTCACGGGGGCTTTTTACGGCGTGTTCGGTTTTCTGCGCGAGCAGGTCTGCACCATCGTGTGCCCCTACGGCCGCTTGCAGGGCGTACTGCTCGACAAGTCGTCCATCGTGGTGGCCTACGACTGGCTGCGGGGCGAGCCGCGCGGCCACATGTCCAAGAAAGCCGCCGCCGCCAAGAACGCCGCCGTAATGGCCGAAAAGCCCAAAGGCGACTGCGTGGACTGCGGCTTGTGCGTGCAGGTGTGCCCCACGGGGATTGACATCCGCAACGGCACCCAACTGGAGTGCACCAACTGCACGGCCTGCATGGACGCCTGCGACGCCGTCATGGTTAAGGTCGGGCGCCCGCAAGGGCTGGTGCGCTACGCCTCGGCCGAAAACATCGAAACGGGCCAGCCCCTGCGGGTGACGCCCCGCCTAGCGGGCTACTCGACGGTACTGCTGCTGTTGCTGGGCGTGCTGGGCTACCTGCTCACGAGCCGAACCGACGTGGAAGCCACCGTGCTGCGCGTACCAGGCATGACCTACCAGGTGCAGGACGACGGCCGCATCAGCAACCTCTACAACATTCAGTTTGTCAACAAAACCCTCGACGAGGTAACCCTCGACGTGCGCATCCTCGATTTTCCCGAAGCCACCCTGCGCCGCGTGGGCGAGCAAGCCCTCACCATCCCGGCGGGTGGCATGACGGAAGGCGTGTTCTTCATTGCCATTCCCCGCGAGGCCCTTACCGACCGCAAAACGCCCCTGCGGCTGGAACTTACCCAGGGCGAACGCGTGCTGGCGCAGTCCAAAACCAACTTCATGAGTCCGGGACAGTAGCAAATGGTTCGGACGCAGCCGCCAAAAGCCCGTGCAAGCGGGTTTTTATCGGCCAAGGTGCTGAAAAAGTGTGAAGGAGGAGCTGGCATCAGCTCCTTTCTCTTTTTGTAAGTAGGTGATCGTGCCCAACTAAACTAACTGTGCCCAACCAGAGGCGGGAGGGCATTAGCGCACCAACTCCCAGCGAAGGGTTTCGATGGGTGCGCGGTTGAGGGCTTCGCGGAGCTGCTGGGCGTCGTCGAACCGGAGCTGCTCCAGGTGCGAGGCTTCCACCCACACGCAAAAGCGATCGGTGGCAAACGGCCACGGGCTGACGGACAACGTGCCGTCGGCGCGTTTCACCACTTCGTAGCGCTGGCCGTCGGGGCCCTTCTCGATCTCCAGGGCCCGTTCGCCCATCGGCAACGCCTCCGTGCAAAGGATCAGCGAAAACTGGTCGCACCACTTCATCAGGGCGTAGGTGCGTGCCGCATCAGCTTTGCGCAGGCCCAGGGCGCGCCGCCACGCTTGCTGCTGCTTTTTTTGTTCGTCCAAAAAATCGTCTAGTTCCGGACGTTCGCCCCGCGTGGGTTCGTACAAAAACGACAGGTGCATCGAGATCAGCAAGGCCACCCAGCGGCCCTTCCGCTGCGAAAGCTCGGAAATGCGCACGATCTGCTCCATCGAGAAGGGCATATCGGCGTAGTTGCGCGGTGCGCCGGCCTCGTTGAGGTGCATGGGCGCGTCGGGCGCCGCTTGCCCGTCGTCGTGCTCGGTGACGGCAATCAGCGTCTCTACCCAGCGTTCGGATCGGTAGTCGGGGTGCCAGTGGTAGGCCAGTTGGACAGCCAACAGGCCGTGAGCTTGCTGGTGAATTAACTGCCAACCCGTAGCGCGGGGGTTTACGATCATGACAATTGGTGTTTATACACCTTTAACTGGCAAGAGGCGGCGGGGGTTAGCCTCGTACCAATCGGACCACTGCTGGGCCACGGCGGCGTAGCTGTAGCGGGCCGCCGCCCACTGGTGGAGGGCCACCGGGTCGTAGCGCGTGGGCGCATCGGCCAAGGTACGCAGGGCCGCCGCCAGGGCGGCTTCGTCGCCGGGCGGCACCAGCAGACCCACGGCAGGCACCACAATTTCGGGCATGGCCCCGGCCCGGGTGGCCACCACGGGCCGCCCGCTGGCCAGCGACTCAATCAGCACACAGCCGAAGGTCTCGGAATGACTGAAAAGCACCGTAGCCGTACATCGGCGATAAGCCGCAGCCAGGTCATCACCCAGCAACACGCCCCGGAAACGCACTTTTTCGGTCAGTCCGAGCTCAGCAGTCAGGGCCTCCAAGGCGGAACGGGCAGGCCCGTCGCCCACGATATCGAGCCGGGCGGCGGGGTGCGTTTGGTGCAATTGGGCGAAGGCCCGCAGCAAGCCCGGCACATTCTTGACGGGCTGCAAAGCCGACACGTGCAGAAACACGGGTGGCCCGGGCGGCAGGGGGCTGGGCACAAAGCGGTCGGTCGCAACCACGTTGGGAATCACACGGCTGGCCGGGTGGCTCAGCGCCTGCGCGGCCATCGCCCCCCGCAGGCGCTCCGACACGGCCGACAGCCCCGCCGCCCGCCGCACGAGCTGGCGCGTGAGCCACCGCTTGGCCCGGGGCTGGCGGGCGTAGCCGCCGTCGAGAAAGCCCGACCAGTGTTCGGTGACAAAATAGGGCACGCCCCACAGGCGATGGGCCAACCAGGCCGTCAGGGCGGGCCGCAACAGCACGTGGGCGTGCACGCGCACGGGGCGACCCCAAGTACGGCGCACCCGCCCCACTGCCCGGTAGGTGCCGTAGGCGTAGAGCAAGGGCTTGAGGACCGCATCGGGCCCGCGCCACCCCGTGAGGCGGTGGCCGTAATAACCCTGCAAAGTACGCACGCCACCCCGCACCGACTCGTGCAGGTGCCACCACGGGGCGCCCGGGCGCGGATCGGCCGCGATTTGCACCACCGCTACGGGCTCTTGCCGGGTCAGGGCTTCGGCGTGCCGCTGTACGAAGTCCCCGTTGAGCGGATCGGCCGGGCCGGGGTACCACTTGACCAGAAAAAGCGTGTAGCGCAAAACGGGGCGGCCGCCGACAACGGCCGTTTTTTTAGTATGTTGAAAAATGACAGCTTCCGAAGCTTATGCATCTCAAGATAGGCAGCCCAAACGTTGAAAAACAAAGAAATCCGGCCGTGGGCCACTCGTCACCCGACAGATGAACCCTTCTTCCCTTTCTGCTGCCGAGGATGCTAGCGCCGAAAAGCGCCCCCTCGTCACGGTCGTCTGCCTTTGCTACCGCCAGGCCCGCTACGTCCGGGCAGCTCTGGATTCGGTGCAGCAGCAAACCTACCCGCACCTCGAACTGCTGGTGGTGGACGACGGCAGCGACGACGGCAGTGCCGACGTGATTCGCGCCTGGCAAGCCCGCACGGGGGCGGCCCGCGCAGTGCTGCTGCTGCCCCGCAACGAGGGCAATTGCCGGGCCTTCAACCGCGCCTTGGCCCTGGCGCGGGGCACGTTCGTGGTGGATTTGGCCGCCGACGACGCCCTCCACCCCGACCGCATCGCCCGGCAGGTGGCGGGCTTTGCTGCCCGCGATGCTTCCTACGCCGTGGCCTTTTCCGATGCCTGGCTGCTGGACGCCCACGGACGGGTGACGGGCCGCCACCTGGCCCGCCGCGATGCCCAAGGCCGCCCCGTACCGCCCGTGCCCGAAGGCGACGTGTACGCAGCCTTGCTGGGGCGCTTTTTTCTGCTCTCGCCCACGGTGATGTTCCGTACGGCGGCGCTGCGGGCACTGGGCGGCTACGACCCCACGCTGGCCTACGAAGACTTCGACATCTTGCTGCGGCTGGCTCGTGCACACCGCTTTTTTTTTCAGGATGAATGTCTGACGTTCCGGCGGCAGGTGCCCGGCTCGCTGTCGGGGCAGTTCTACCGGCGGCGGCGCAACGCGCTGCTGGCCTCTACGCTGCGTATTTGCCGCCGGGCCCAACAACTCAACCGGACACCCGCCGAAGACGCCGCACTGGCCTTTGCCGTACGCTACCACGCCCGCCAAGCCCTGTTCACCGAAAATTTCGCCCTGGCCCGCGCCTTCTGGGTACTGTTGGATCAGCTACCCGGCACGCACCCGACTGACGCCCCGCTGGCGTGGCTGTCGGCCCGGCGCGTACCTCTGGGCAAGTACTACGCGGCGTATCAGCGCCTTCGGGCACGTCGAAACTGACAAAAGCTGCGGAAAGTAACGGCGCAACTAAGCTTTTCTGATCTCGTTAAGGCGCGTATCCACCCGTGGCCCGATTAAATACCCGGGCACGCTTTTATCTACTATTCAACCTCATTTTTTATGAAGAATTTTTTTTCAATCCGTGACGGACGGCTTGCGGCCATTGTCGGATGTATGCTACTTTTTGCCGCGACTGCACACGCACAAGACCCCGCTCGGGGGGCCACTTTCGGTATCAAGGGAGGGGTAAACCTTACCAATTTTTATAACGCCGACGAAAACGTGGACAGCGATAACCTCAAACTCGGTTTTCAGGGGGGCTTATTCCTCAAGACTCCGATCGCTACTTTCTTTTCGCTGCAGCCCGAGATTTTGTTCACCAACAAAGGGAACCAACGCGAATACAAGGCTAACCTAGCGGGTTTTGGGCCGGGACAGAGCGAAGTACGCTTCAACCTCAACTACATTGAAGTACCCGTGCTGGGCGTAGTTAACCTGGGGCGCAGCTTCAACTTCCACTTTGGGCCTTATGCAGCCTTTCTGGTGAATGCCAACGTACGCAACCGTTCGGAGAACGATAGCTTCGACACCTTCGAGGACCTGGGCCGCGAAGACTTCAATACGATTGATTACGGATTGGCGGGCGGTATTGGCTTCGATGCCAACAATTTTTCGCTGGGCCTCCGCTACAACTACGGCCTGCGCGACATAGCCCCCGACTTCAACTTCGGCCCGGTGACCGTGCGCAACCAGGCGCGCAACTCGGCTTTTCAGCTTTACGTCGGCATCGGGCTGTAGAGCCGACCTGCGTATTAACCCCAAAAAACCCCTTTGCTAATTAGCAAAGGGGTTTTTTGATTTTTAGGACTTAGGCAATGTATCGTGAAGAAACGTTTGCCAGGGTGCTGCAAACACGCTGGACAGAACCCTCGCAGGTTTTTTCAGTCTGCAAATGGCCTCGGCAGATTCCTGCGCGCCACCCGTACGGCACTAGTGACCTTTGGCTGTGGGCCAGGTTTTGCGCAATGTTTGTCTTAAAAGGGCAAATCGTCGCCGCGCTTGCCGTCGGAATCGGACTTCTCGAAACCGCCCGATTCGCCGCGCTCCGCACGGCCGGATGCCGGAGGCTGATCGCCTTCGGACTGCCCCCCGCGGGTAATTTTCCAGGCCCGCAGATCGGTGTACCAACGACCGTTGTACTCGCGCGATTCGGGGTCGAAGGCGACGGTTACCTCGTCTTGTTCGTACACCCCATTGAGCAGTTGTACCTTGTCACCGAAGGCAGTGAAGCAGACCTTCTTGGGGTACTGACCACCCATTTCGATAACGAATTCTTGTTTTTGCCAATCTTTGCCGGCGCGGCTTTTGCCCGACACCATGTCGAATATTTGCACGACCCGGCCCGTAATTTCCGTACTCATGTGACTGTTATTGATAAAGTTTCGATTTACAAATATTCGCAAGGAAAGGCAAGAACAGGAGGTGCTCAGTGGGTACTGACAGGCAAGGTGATGAAAAAAGTCGTTCCCTCCCCTTCTGTGCTTTCGAGCCAGATGCGCCCGCCGTGCAGCTCGACGATCCGCTTGACGATGGACATGCCCAGCCCGGTGGACTGCTCGCCTTCGAGCCCGAGCCGACGGGCCTTCGAAAACTTGTCGAAGATGATCGGTTGCAGCGCCTGAGGAACCCCAATGCCCGTGTCGCAAATTTCGAGGCAGGCCAGTTGCACGCCGGGCCGCTGCTGACTGTCTCGTACGGAGGTGCGCACCGTAATTTGCCCGCCGGGGGGCGTAAACTTGAGCGAATTGCTCAGCAAATTTTCCACCACCCGGGCAAATCGGAGCTGATCCAGCCAGACGGTGGCGGCCCCGTCCTCGTTGACCTGGTGCAGCCGGAGGCCTTTGGCTTCGGCTTGGCGCCCGAAGCCCGCCACGATGCCCGCCAACCAATCGGCCAGTGGAATAGATTGGCCATTGAGGCGATACCGATCGCTTTCCATGTCTGAGAGTTCGAGCAATTCGTTGATCAGGTGCCGCACTTTTTTGTAGGCCACCTCGATGAGGCGGAAATACTCGCTGGCCGATCCGCTGGGGGGCGTTTCGAAGCGCAGCAGTTCGGTGAGCCCCTTGATGTTATCAATCGGGTTGCGCAAGTCGTGCACTACGGCGGCCAGTATGCGGTCTTTGCTTTCGTTGATGCGTTCGAGCTGCTGCTCGTAGGTTTTCGACGTGGTAATGTCCTGAATGATGCCATAGAGCCGGCGCTCAGCTCCCTTCAGGCCGTTTACCTTGCCCACTACGCGCACCCAGCGCGCCTGGCCGTGGGCATCCACAAGGGGCAGGTCCAGTTCGTATTCCTCGTTGTGGTCGCGCAGGCGGTCGAAGGCCGCGCGCAGGGTGGTTTCCGCTGCACCCGTAAAAAAACGGATGGGATCAGGGGGCAAAGCAGCGCCAATGGGCAAGCCGTGGATGCGGTACACCTCATCGGACCAGGTAACTTGCTGTGCAAGCAGGTCATACTGCCAACCACCCAGTCGCCCCAACCGCTCGGCTTCGCGCAGCATCCAGTCGCGGTTGCGCAGTTCTTCTTCGGCACGGCGGCGCTCGGTGAAATCGTGCAGACTGAGCAACAGCCGCCGCGTGCGCTCCACGCGGATGGCCGACATGGCCACGTGAATCCAGCGTACTTCGCCCCCCAGCGTCAGGTATTCAGTTTCGACCGTGTAGGTGCCCCCTTCGTCGGCCGTGCGCCGATAGGCTTGCCACTGCGCATCGCTGAGGGGCTGATAACGAAACTGCACTTCGAGCTTGCCCACCAGTTGTTCGCGCCGCTGTGCACCCAGCAGGCGCAACGCCTCGCGGTTGCAATCGTCAATTCTCCAAGTTTCAGGATCTACAATCAGCAGGGCCGTCTGGACATTCTCGAACAAAACGCGCAGGGTTTGCCGCGCGCGCAAAACGGAGCGCTCCTGCTGCTTGGCCTGCGTAACTTCCTGCAAAGTGCCCACTAGCCGGGTGGCCCCCAGGGCGGTGGTTTCCATCTGGCCTACCAACTCGGCGTCCAGCAGGCGGGGGTTATCTACCGGATAGAACTGCAAGTCCATCCGAAAAGACCGATCCCCGCGGGAGATGCTGCGCAGGGCGTGCAGCACACGCGTCCGGTAGGCGGGTACGCACATCCGCAGCAGTGCGCGTAGGCAAAGGCGCGTATCGGGTGGCAGGCCCACCAGTTGGTAGAAGCCCTCGGTGGCCACCAGCCGCCCGGCGGCAGGTTCGTACTGCCAGGCGCCCACACGTGCGATCTGCTGCAGTTGACGATGCAGACGCTGCCGTTCTTCTTTTTCCATATGGTTGCTGGTTGGTAGGCCGCCTGGCCCGTACGCCAGCATCTGCAGATGCCGCCCCATGCGTACGGAGTCAGGTTCTAAAATACGGCATTCAAATTTCTATCCAATCGTCATAAAAATATTCTCTTGGTACAATATAACGTCAAAAAACAGTTATTCGCACTACCCAAAATGCGTTTAGCTAGCTAATAAATATTGATTTGTGATCGTTTCTGAAAGTAAACAGGCTTTGGACTGAATCCAAAAAATGACTGGCAGGAAACCGCAATGCCCCGACGCAATGCGCGCATTTTCCTTACATGCTGGTATTTTGCTCGACCGTAGTTTGGTTTTACTTCGCGACCGACGATCCTTCTATGTGGCTGTCTGTGTTCAAACTTTGGGTGGTGCTTACGGCCTTGCGGGGTGCGCCCACCGCGGCCGGCTTCGCTCCTAACCATCGGGTCTATCGTACCTACGCGTGGGCCCGCTTGCCACCCGAAATCAACGAGAGTTCGGGGCTGGCTCCGCTCCAGCCCGGTTTTGGCCTACGCACCTTCCTGACCCACAACGACAGCGGAGGCCGCAGCACCCTCTTTGCCGTGGACAGCCTGGGAAAGCTGCAGCGCACCTACGACCTGCCCGTGTCTAACCGCGACTGGGAAAGCCTGGCCCACGACCCGGCCGGCTACGTCTATGTAGGCGACTTTGGCAACAACGCCAATCAGCGCCGCGACCTGGCCATCTACCGCGTGCGCCTAGCCGACGGGCCGCCCTACACGGTGGATACTATCCGCTTCCGCTACCCCGATCAAACCGAATTTCCGCCGCCCCGCGTGCGCGCCAACTTCGACTGCGAAGCCTTTTGCTGGGCGCAAGACAGCCTCTATTTGTTTTCCAAGAATCGGGGCCGGGGGCCCGTGGTCATGTACAGCCTGCCCGCCACGCCGGGCACCCACGTGGCCACGCGTCTGGACAGCCTGCCCCTGCGGGGCATGGTGACGGGGGCGGACATCAGCCCCGACCAACAGCAGTTGGTACTGCTGACGTACGGGCGTCTGTATTTTTTCCGGCTCGCCGACGGGCGCGTGCGCCTCGACCAGCCCGTGCGCACCAAAGCCCTGGGGCGCACGGGGCAGGCCGAAGCAGTGATGTTTTTTAACCAGACGGACGTGTTGGTAAGCAACGAGGCCGGGCGGCTTTTCGGCGTGGTGGCGCGGCGCCACCGACGGCCGTAGGCTCAGGCGCCGGGCGTGGCCGCTTCGATCCGCAGCCCGAAATTGCGGACGCCCGGCAGCGGATCCTGCCGCATGTATTGCACGGCCCGCAGGCGGTAGCGTCCCGCGTAGGGAAACTGCTGCCCGCGCACGAACAGCACGCGGTGATCGAACAGGTCGCTGACGCCACTGCCGTAGGGAGCACCCGTCACGGGGTCCATCAGCACCAGCTCCTGCAACTTCTGCTGCCAGACTTGCCCCGCGCTGTCTTCGAGGTAGTAGGTCACGTACAGGTTGTAAAACGGGTAATCGAGGCCGTAGCGGACGTCGTAGAACAGGTCGTAGGACTGGGCCGTGTCGCCAATGCGAAACTCGTACACGAGGGCGCTGTCCACGTGCCAGCGGCCCTCGGGCAGGCGTTGCTGCTGTTCGTACACCGCCGACGACTCGCAGGCCATCAGCCCGCCGAGCAGCGCCAGGCCGATACTAAGGTTTCTGATCGCCTTTGGCACGCGG
>DAIMZG010000032.1:0-14720 GCA_036734065.1 Catalimonadaceae bacterium | reverse complement strand
GAAGATTGGCATTGCGCACGTAGTACCACTCTTCGCGGTCGTCTTTGCGCGTGACGCGGTCGGGCTTGCCAAAGACGATGTAGATCATGCCCGGATCGGTTTTCCAGCCCTCCTTGAAGTTAGTAAACAGGTCGTTGGCTTGCTGCACGCGGCGGTAATAGGCCCGAATGAGCTGGCGGGCCTGGTCGCGGCTGCCGCCGAGTTTGAGCCAGAATTCGTCGAGGGCCAGCTTGGGGTCGGTGGCGTTGACGAGGCGGTTGCGCTCGTCGCGGGTGGTGATGTAGATCAGCGGGTCCACCAACTCCTCGGCCCGGGTCACGCGCGGGAAGCGGTGATCGGCCACTACAAAGCCAAAGCCTGCCCGGTGGGTGGTATCTTCCTGGGCAAAATAAAGGCCCGGCTGGCTGAACATGAGCAGGTTTTGCGCGCCAATCTGGTAGCGCGTTTGCAGATGCAGGGGCTGGGGGGCCTCGTTGGCCGGGGCCATCGGGGGCAGGGCGGGCCGGAAAGGCGCGGAGTAGTAGGCTACCTGCAATTGCGGTTCTTGCCGTTCGAAGGCATTGAGAGAAATCGTGTCGCGGGTGGTCATGTACGACCCGTAGCGTGGGTGCTGTTGGTCGGGCGGAAAGATGCCGTAGCGGTATTCGGGGTTGTCGAACTGGGCCCCGGGCAGGGGAATGTCGAAGGCAAAATTATTGCCACTGCTCTTTTCCTCTACGCTCAGCACCAGCACGGTGGGTACTTGCGCGGGCTTGAGCAGGCTGAACCTGACGTGGAAAGTGCCGTCGGCACCGCGCCTCATATCTTCGCCGAACACAAGCTCCGGGTTCTCGTCGAGGGCACGGCGGCTGCGGTAGCTGCCCACCACGCGGTAGGCAAACTGGTAGCGCTCGTAGAGCGTGGCCAGGTCGGCCGTTACGTCCAGCTTGCGCATGTCCAAGGCCAGAAAAATGCGCCAACGGTCGCCCGCATCGAGCACCTTGTGCTGCACCCCGACGGGGCTTTCCAGGTTGTAGCAATAGTCGAAATTGACTTTGCTCAAGCTGACGTGGCGCTGGCAGCCACCTAGGCCGAGCAGTAGCAAAGTACCAATCCAGTAATAGCGCGCCCGCATACCCAAAAAAGTTATCACGAGCAATCAACGAAAAATACCGCAGAATTGGTGTTGAACCCGGGGCAAAATCCTGGTCAGGCCCCGGCCAATTTTGGTAAAGGCGACTGCTCGTCGTTATTTCGGCCACCCTGCCTGGGCTGGGGTGTTGCTGCCCAGTACTTGATCTTCCTACCTTTGTTTCCCCAGTTGCTTTGTCTGATCTTCCCGTTTCTTTTGGTGTAGTCGGTTTTGGCCGCATTGGGCAACGCCACGCCGCCATCGTGGCGGGGCACCCCGAAAGTCAACTGACTGCCGTCGTGGACTGCGACGCCACGCTGGCCCCTCGCGTGCGCGACCAGTACGGCGTGCCCTTCTACACCTCCCTCGACCAGTTGCTGGCCGACCCGGCCCGTGTGCCCGAAGTGATCAACATCTGCACGCCCAACCACCTGCACGCCCCCCAGGCCATCGCTGCCCTGCGGGCCGGGGCGCACGTGGTCATCGAAAAGCCCATGGCCCTGCACCGCGCCGAGGGCGAGGCCGTCCTCTACGAAGCCCTCCAGCGCCACCGCCTGGCCTTCTGCGTCATGCAAAACCGCTACAGCCCCCCGGCGGTCTGGCTCAAAGAGATGGTCAGCAGCGGGCGGCTGGGGCAAATTTTTTTCGTACAGATAAACTGCTACTGGAACCGCGACGCCCGCTACTACCAGCCCGGCGGCTGGAAGGGCCAGCAGGCCACCGACGGCGGCACGCTCTTCACGCAGTTCAGCCACTTTGTGGACATGCTCTACTGGCTCTTCGGCGACGTGCACCGCCTGTCGGGCCGTTTCTACGACTTCAACCACGCCGACCTGACCGAGTTCGAAGACTCGGGCAGCGTGCAATTCGAGTTGGTGCGCGGCGGGGCGGGGGTGCTCAACTATTCGACATCGGTTTGGGGGCAAAACCTCGAAAGCAGCCTGATCGTGCTGGCCGAAAGGGGCAGCCTGCGCGTGGGTGGGCAATACATGGAGGAGGTGACCTACTGCCACGTGCAAGACTACCAGATGCCCACTTTGCCCGCGGCCGCCCCGCCCAACGACTACGGCACCTACAAGGGCAGTGCGGCCAATCACCACTTTGTGATCGAAAACGTGGTCAATACCCTGCGTCAGCGCACGGTGGCCACCACCAATGCCCTCGAAGGGCTCAAGGTGGTGGACATCATCGAGCGGATGTACGCCTTGCGCACTTCGCCCAAAGGGTGAGGATCAACCTGCTCCCGCTCGCCTGCGTTCAAAGGCGTATGAAAAAGCTCATCACGATACTATTGGGGTTTGGCATCAAGTACGTGGCCGGTGCCCTGCGTACATCCGGTACTACGCCGTCGAATTTGCCCGCCACGGCGGCGTTCAATGCCCGTCGGTTGCAACTCAACCAGCGCGGTATGGCCGTCCTCGGCACTTGGGCCGTGGGCAATATCGTGTCCGGATTTGCCCTCCGGAAGGGGACGACCGACGACTCCGAACGCTATTTTCACGAGATGAACGCCTACTGGAACGTAGTCAACCTGGCCCTGGCCGGGGCGAGCCTGTGGCAGGGTCGGCGTGCGCCCGTGGCCCTTTCGCTGACCCAAACGGTGCAGAAGCATTACAATATTCGGCAGTTGCTGCTCTTCAACGCCGGGCTGGACGTGGGCTACATGGCCGCCGGGGCCTACCTGAAAGAGCGTGGCCAACGGCCCGAAAAATCGGCTGCCGCCAAGTGGATCGGCTACGGCCAGTCCATCTTGCTGCAAGGCGCCTTTTTGTTTGTGTTCGACCTGGTGCTGTTCGGGGCGCATCAGCGGCACGGGCGGCAGGCGCTACCGCCTTTGCTGGGTTCGGCCCGGCGGTAGGTTCACGAAGACTCCCACTTTTCGATCTGGCTTTCCAGCCCCTCTACTTGCTCGACATTGAGTACGAAGGCGATGCCGCGGCCGGGCTTTTCGAACTCGGCCTCGGCCTTGATGGCCTGCATGATGCCGGGTACCTTGTGGGCAGCTACCAAAAACATGATTACCTCGGTTTGATCTTCGACAGTGAGGCCAAAGAAGAGCTTGGTTTCCTTGACGCCACTGCCACGGGCCGGGATGATGACGTCGCCCGTAGCGCCTGCCGTTTTGGCCGCTGCCACAATTTCATTGGTGATTTCGGGCTTGACCAGGGCGATGATGATCTTGTAATCCATAGGCTATTTGTTTTTTTTGAATCGGATCAGAAATTCAATGACCTGCGCGTATCCCAGCACCGAAATAATGGGAAATACGCTGGCAAAGGCAATCAGTCCAAAGCCATCGAGGGCGGGGTTGCGGTCGGGAATTGTCCCCGAAAGCCCCAGGCCCAGTGCCGTCACGATGGGTACGGTGACCGTCGAGGTGGTGACGCCGCCCGAGTCGTAGGCCAGCGGAATGATATTTTTGGGAGCAAAAAAAGTCTGTACCACCACTACGGCGTAGCCCGCCAGAATGTGCAAATATAGGGGGGTGCCCGTCACGATGCGGATTGTGCCCAGCGTCAGGGCGAAAGCCACGCCGAAGGCCACCGTCACGCGCAGGCCCCGCTTGCTGATGGTTTTGTTGGAGGCTTCTTCGGCCTTGAGGGCCACGGCAATCAGCGAAGGCTCGGCAATGGTGGTGGCAAAGCCCATCAGGGCCGCGAAGAGATAAATCCAGTAGTAGGTGAGCCAATGCCCGCTTTTTCCCGCAGTTTGCTCCACAAAATCCGGATCGGCCAGTTGCCGTGCCATGGCTTCCCCAACGGGAAACAAGGCAAGTTCTAGCCCGACCAGAAAAAATGTCAACCCCAAGACCACCATCGCGAAGCCCAGCAGCACTTTTCGCAGGTTCGGAACCTTGCTTTTCAATACAAACAACTGAAAAAAAGCAATTAGTAGCCCGATGGGCAAGACGTCCAGCAAAGTGGTCGAGAGCGTTTTGTAGAGCGCAGCGAAAAGATCAGCCATCAGTCAACGGAAAAGGGTGTAGGGTTAGGCAAAGACTATAATGCCGTAGAGCATCACGAAAATGATGGGCAGCAAACAAGCCAGGGCGATCATCCCGAAGCCATCGAGCAAAGGACTACGGCCCTTGATTACCTTGGCCAAGCCCACCCCCAGGGCAGCCACCAGCGGCACGGTGATCGTCGAGGTGGTGACGCCCCCGGCGTCGTAGGCAATGCCGATAATCTCTTGGGGGGCCACCAGGGTCACGAGCATCACCAGCACGTAGCCCCCAATGACCAAATAGTAGAGCGGCCAGCCCTTGAGGATGCGCATCACCCCGATGAGCAGGGCCAGCCCGACCGAAAAAGCTACCGACAGGCGCAACCCCAGCGCGTAGGTACTGCGCGCATCTTCGTCGTCGGCGATCAGCGAAAACTCAGCCGCAATCCGGGCGGCTTCGTTGGCCACCACAATCAGGGCTGGCTCGGCAACGGCCGTCGAAAAACCCAGCCCGAAGGCGAACACGAGCAGCCAAGTCAGGCTGCCTTTTTTGGAAAGGGCATAGGCCATGTTTTCCCCAATGGGAAAAAGCCCGAGTTCTAGCCCCTCTATGAAGAGCAGCAAGCCCAGCATCACCAGCCCACTGCCTAGCAGCACCTCGCCCAGATCGGGGAAGGGCTTTTGCAGGACGGCCAACTGAAAAAAGGCCACTACCACCACGATGGGCACCAGGTCCACGGCGGATTTGCGCAATTTGCGCAAGCCAATCCGGGCCAGTTTGAGCAGGTTTTGGGCGCGCGCCGAGCGCGCAGAAGTGGGCGTATCCAATGTGTTAGGAAAGCATGTAGGGGGGCCAAATTAGTCATCACCCGCAGCGCCCACAAATCTGGACTGCCCAGTGGTGCGGGTCATCTTTCAGAAGATCAGAAGATAAGGTAATAGTCGCCCAGCAAGGCGCGAAAGGCCGCCGTGTACACCGGGCGCGCTGCGGGCGCCTCCCACACGACCAGCCGCGCGGTGGTGGTGGGGCGGGGAGCCGTGGCGTACTGGGTCAGCACCCGGAAGGGGGGCTTGTGCGCGTGGTTGTGCAAGTGCAACGTCCGGAAGGGCCGCAGGCCGACGGCCCGGGCCCGTTGGGCCAGGCGGTCGCTTTCGTAGGGCGGCAGCAGCACGGCCCACGTGCCGTTGGGCGCCAGGGCACGCCCGACAGCCGCCAGCAAGTCTTCGCGGCGCAGGTGCGTGCTGTGCAGGGCTGCGTTGGCCGCGGCCGTCGGGCGGGGGGTGTGGTCTTCGAAAAAGGGCGGGTTGCTCACGATCAGGTCGTAGGGGTGGGGAGGGGCCCAGGTGCGGATGTCGGCCGGGTGGGCCTGCAAACGTCCCGCCCAGGGGCTGGCCGCAAAGTTGGCCGCTGCTTGCCGGGCGGCGGCCGGGTCAAGTTCGAGGGCGTCGGCCGTGGCGCTTGCCCCGGCCCGTTGCAGCAACATCAGGGCCAGCAGCCCCGTGCCCGTACCCAGGTCGAGCAGGCGCGTGGCGTGGGCCACGTCCGTCCAGGCCCCGAGCACGCAGGCGTCGGTGCTGACCTTCATGGCGCAATCGCCCTGCCGGACGGTGAATTGCTTGAACTGGAAATAATCGTTGGGGGGCATCGAAAAAATCGGTATCTCGGTCGGCAGGTGATGCTTCGGCCACTAGCCTCCGGGCGGGAGGCCGCTGCCCATCGCAAGTTATCCCCAATCCGTTGTTTCCCGGTCAGGGCACGTCATCACCAGCCATTTTGTGGCGAAATGGAACCGGCTTTGCCAGCGCGTAGGCACCGCCGGACAAACCGCCGGGCAAAATGCACCACGACTTGCGCAAAATGTATTGCGAGCGCGCGCAGGGGCAGGCGTACCTTTGTTGGCAATTAAGTAATATCCTGTTATGGCAGAACTTTTAGTTCCTAAGTCATGAAAAACACCACCGTTTATTTCATTTTTTTGTTACTTGCCGCTTGTCAGCCCACCGCGCCGGGTCGCGAAAACCCGGTACCATCCGAAGAAAAAGCGCAGACGGCGCTTTCCACCGACGTGTGGGCGCAGTTGCAGGCGGGCCACCAACGCTTCCTGACGGGGCAAGGCGTGCACCCGCACCAGACCGCAGCCGACATCCTGCGCAATTCGGAAGGTCAACACCCGCATGCGGTGGTCATTAGCTGTTCCGACAGCCGCGTGCCGCCCGAGGTGGTCTTTGACCAGGGCGTGGGCGATCTGTTTGTCATTCGCACGGCGGGCCACCTGATCGGCGACCTTGAGTTGGGCAGCATCGAATACGCCGTGGCGCACCTGGGCGTGCGTACGCTCATCGTTTTGGGCCATACTGAGTGCGGGGCCGTGACGGCCTTCGTGCACAACGAAGACGCCCCCGGCCACATCCGCGACCTGGTCGAGATGCTGCGGGGGGAGTCGGAAGAGCAAGCTGTGCTGCGCGATTTTGGCCCCGACCTGGGGCGTTGCATCGAGGCCAACGTCTTCCACACGGTGCACCAGTTGGCGGCCGATTCCAGCTTGCAGTCGCTCTATCAGTCGGGGCAATTGCGGGTAGTACCCGCCCTCTACGACGTGCACACCGGGCAAGTGCGCGAGCTGACGGAGGCTGCGCAGTTGGCCCACTGAGTCATCACCTATGCCTACTTACTCACCAAGCAAACCCTGGCTGTTATGGACGTTGAAATTCTTTCGCGAGTCCAATTCGCTTTCACCATTGCCTTTCACTATATCTACCCACCCCTGAGCATCGGGCTGGGCTTACTGATGGTCGTGTTCGAATCTACCTACCTGAAAACGGGCGACAAGCAGTACGAGCACCTGGCCCGGTTCTGGACCAAAATTTTCGCGCTGACGTTCGGCATCGGCGTGGCCACGGGCATCGTGATGGAGTTTGAGTTTGGTACCAACTGGGCCGTGTATTCCCGCTACGTGGGCGACGTGTTCGGCAGTGCGCTGGCGGCCGAGGGCATATTCGCCTTCGCGCTGGAAAGCGGCTTTCTGGGCGTACTGCTGTTTGGCTGGGACCGGGTCAAGCCCTGGGTGCACCTGGTCTCGACCATCGGGGTTTTTCTGGGCTCGATGTTCTCGGCCGTCTGGATCGTGGTGGCCAACTCGTGGCAGCAAACGCCGGCGGGCTACCACGTGGTGGGCGAGGGCCTCCACGCCCGGGCCGAAATCACCGACTTCTGGGCGATGGTGTTCAACCCCAGCTCGGTGGAACGACTCACCCACGTCTGGATCGGCGCCTTTCTGGCCGGGGCCTTTCTGGTGCTGAGCGTTCACGCCTACTACTTGCTCCAAGATCGCCACGTCCTGATCTCGAAAAGGGCATTTACCATTGCCCTGGCCGTAGCGGCGGTCTTTTCGGTATCCCAACTTTTTGTGGGGCACAAATCGGCCGAAGGCGTCGCCAAAAACCAGCCCGCCAAACTGGCCGCGCTCGAAGGGCACTACGCCGAAAAAGCCCCCGCCGACCTTTTTCTCGTCGGGTGGGTGGACAACCAGACGCAGGAGGTAAAGGGACTCAAACTGCCCGGTGGCCTGTCGTTTATGCTCCACCAAAACTTCGACGAGCTCGTCACGGGCCTCAACGCCTTTGCGCCCGAAGACCGCCCTACGCAGGTCAACGCCGTTTTTCAGTTCTACCACCTGATGGTAGCCATCGGGATGATGCTCATCGCACTCAGCTTGGTAGGGGTATTCTTCTGGTGGCGCGGCACCTTGTTTTCCCAACGCTGGTTGCTGCGCACATTCGTGTTTGCCGCCATCTTGCCCCAAATTGCCAACCAGGCCGGTTGGTTCGCGGCCGAGATGGGTCGCCAGCCCTGGGTGGTGTACGGCCTGCTGCGCACCTCCGACGCCCTCTCCGAATCGGTGCGCGCCGAGCAGGTGCTGACCTCCCTGATTTTGTTTTCGGCCATCTACGCCTTGCTGCTTTTTCTCTTTGTCTATATCCTCCACAAAAAAATTAAGCACGGCCCGGAGGGCGACGACGACATTCAGGACCGACCCCTGCAAAGCGAAATGGCCAACCTCTTAGGAAAATAACGTCATGGAAACCGTTGCAACCGCCACCTTTCTGGGCCTGGACTATCCCACCCTCTGGTTTTTGGTAGTGGGGGGCCTCTTTTCGGGCTACGCCATCCTCGACGGCTTCGACCTGGGCGCCGGAGCCTGGCACCTGTTTTTCCGCGAAGAGCGCAGCCGGCGCATCGCCCTCAACGCCATCGGCCCCGTTTGGGACGGCAACGAGGTGTGGCTGGTTATCGGCGGCGGCGCGCTGTTTGCGGGCTTTCCGGTGATGTACGCCACGCTGCTGTCGGTCATGTACATGCCCTTCATCCTGTTTTTGGTTTTCATCATCTTCCGGGCTGTGTCCATCGAGCTGCGGGGCAAAGAGTCCTTCGCCTGGTGGAAGCAAACCTGGGACGTGAGCTACGCCGTCTCCAGCACGATGCTGCCCATTTTGCTCGGGGTGTTGCTGGGCAACCTTTTGCAGGGGCTGGCCTTCGACGACCAGTACGTGTACCACGGGGCGGGCTTGCTGGAGTTTCTCAATCCCTACGCGCTGCTGACGGGCTTCACGACGCTGTTCCTGTTCATGGTGCACGGGGCCATCTACCTGCTGCTCAAAACCGAAGGCGACCTCTACGAACGCATCCGGTATTTTTTGCGCATCGGGCTGGCGTTGTTTATCACCAGTTTTCTAGCCCTGACAACTTATACTTTTATCAATATCCCGCACCTGACCAAGGTATTTATTGAGCGGCCCCTGCTGAGCGTGGCGCCCCTGTTGGCCCTGCTGAGCATTGCCAACGTGCCGCGGCTGGCCAAAAAGAATAAGTACCGGCTGGCCTTCATCTTCAGTTCGTTGTCCATTGCCTTTTTGCTGGTGGTGGTGGCCGTGCAGTTGTACCCGGTATTGCTGATTTCGACCCTCGACGAGGCTTACCACATAGACATCTACCAGGCGGCCGCCTCCCAGAAATCGCTCGGGATTATGCTGCTTTTCGTCATCATCGGCCTGCCGCTGGTGCTTTCCTACACGGCCTTCGTCTATTTCACTTTTCGGGGCAAGGTCAAACTCGACGACCACAGCTACTGAGGCCATGGCCAGCCCCGACGGTGGTTGTGCCGATCAGGCTTCCGGGCGATGCAGGTACGGTCGCAGCCGGCGCAAAGCCGTCAAATACTTGACGGCTTTGCGCCTTGCGTGGGTTTCGGGCTTGTGGGAGTGCCTTTTTTAAATCCGGTGATCGTGCGCGTTCCTGCGTATATAATGGAGGTGGATAAAAGTACTATTTTTATTAAAGTGCCACACACTTTAATTTAGTAATGTTTAGTTATAGGAGTGTGCATTTTTTTATTCATAATCTACTACGCAATCTTCGAAATATTTCGCTGTTTTAGCAAAGTTTGTCGGTTGAAAACAGATTCGAGCAGAAAAGGTGTGCACGGTGACGAAGTGTCGCCTTTTTGCCTAAGTGCCCTGGATGTTTACGAATTGCGTGGCTTGGTTGCACACAAACGGGTGCATTATGTCTATATAAAGGACAAAATAGTGCTACACCAATAATCACAAAAATCTCCTACGAAACTGATAAGGAAGAACTCAATAGCGATTTACACATAATAGCCATTGGGGCTTCGGCCGGAGGTATGGAGGCCATTCACTTGCTTTTCGACCACACCCCCCAAGACGGGGTGGCGTACGTCATCATCCAGCACCTGTCGCCCGATCACCGGAGTTTTATGGCTGAATTGCTGGCCAAACACAGCAAACTGGAAATACTAGTGGCCGAAAACGGGATGTACGTAGAAGCCAACCGGATTTACCTGATGCCGCAGGGCAAAAATATGGTCATAAGGGAAAGAAGGCTGTACCTGACCAATAGCCGGCCCTCGCAACCCAATACGGCCATAGACATTTTTCTGGACGCCCTGGCCGAAGACCAGCGGGAAAAAAGCATCGCGGTCATCCTCTCGGGTACGGGCAGGGACGGCACCAAAGGGATCGCCGCCATCAAGAAGAATGGGGGATTCGTCATTGCACAAGACCCGGAAAGTGCAAAATTCGACGGCATGCCCCATAGCGCCATCGAATCGGGTAGCGTGGACATTGTGCTTCCGCCGGAGCAAATTCCCCAAGAAATTATAGCCCATCTCAACCGGGATACGCTAGAGGTCAACCTCAGCGATAAAACCACCGAAAAAGATGAAGACTCTTTGCGGAGGATACTCGATTTGGTAGAGAAAAATACGCCCCTCGATTTTTCAGAGTACAAACGCCCTACGATCATCAGAAGGATCGTAACCAGGATGACTAAAAACAAGATCGTCTCCCTGGGAGATTATGCGGATTTCCTGGCGGTCAATCCCGCTGAAACAGAGGTGCTCGCCAACGAATTTCTGATCAGCGTCACCAAATTTTTCAGGGACAAAGAAGCCTTCGAAACCATCGGGCAAAGCGTTATTCCCGAAATTGTGGAGAACAAGTTGCAGGTAGATACGCTGAAGGCCTGGGTGGTGGGGTGCGCCACCGGAGAAGAGGCGTACTCACTGGCCATGCTGATTGAAGAGTACCTTACCGAACGCAAGAAGCGTCTGGAGGTGAAGATTTTTGCGAGCGACGTGGACAAATCGGCCCTGCAGCATGCCTCGCGGGGGGTCTATCCCGAAAATATTGTGAAGGATGTTTCGGAAGAGCGGCTCGAACGGTTTTTTATCAAGCAAGGCGACAAGTACAAAATAAGGGAGAACATCAGAAGAATGATCATTTTCGCCAACCACGACGTGATCAAGCAGCCTCCCTACGGCAAAATAGATTTGATAAGCTGCCGAAACCTGCTCATCTACCTCAACCCCGTACTCCAGAACAAAATACTTGCTTCACTCTACTTCTGCCTCAACAAGGGAAGTTTTTTGTTTCTGGGTCCCAGCGAAAGCCTCGGAAAAATGACCACCTCCTTTGCCGAAGTGGACAAGAAATGGAGGATATTCAAAAGCATTGAAGGAGCCCGCAACTTACGGAACACTACCTACGACACGCCCGGCTTTCAGAAGCAATTGATTGACCTGAGCCTTAGCATTACCCCCAAGAAAAACACAGTAAAAGCTAATCTCGCCGAAATCCTCCAGGAGACCCTGCTGGCGGCGTCCGGTTACGAAGCGGGCGTCTGGGTGGATGCCGATTTTGAGATCATCCTGACCTACGACAACTACGAGAAATACCTCCTGCCCAAGATATTCAACTTCAACTTGTTGGAAATGCTGCCCGAGGCGCTGTCCGTCGCCACGTCCACCACCTTGCGCAAGGCCGTGAAGTCCAAGAAGGAGGCAACCATCGCGCAAGTAAGGTTCAAAATGAACGAGGCGTCGTATTCGGTCAACGTGTTTGTAAAGCCCTTTTTCGATCAGGATCAGCCCCTGCAAACCGCAGTGTTGGTGTTGTTCAGCGACGGGAAACCAGCAGAAAGCGACGAAAGCACCATCGAAATTTTTGATAAGGAAGTACACGCGGCCCGCTACCTGGAAGACCTGAGAGAAGAAGTTGCCCAAGCCAAGCAAGAACTGAAAGAAGCCTACGATGCGCTGGAAGCATCCAACGACAACATATCTTCTTACAACGAAGAGCTCATTTCCAGCAATGAAGAAATGCAGAGTACCAACGAAGAGTTGCAGTCAGTCAACGAAGAACTACAGACGGTAAACAACGAGTACCAGTTGAAAATAAAAGAACTGGCCGAACTGAATGACGACTTAAACAACTACTTTAAATCCACGGTCGGCGGGCAACTCTACGTTGACAAAGACCTGGTGCTCCGCAAATTTACCCCTTCCGCCATCAAGCAGATCAATTTGCAAGAGAGCGACATCGGGCGCCTGCTCAGCGATATATCCACCAATTTGCGGTTTTCTACGCTGATGGACGACATAAGCGGCGTGATTCGGTCGGCTGTGCCCATCGAAAAAGAAGTGCAGACCCTCGATGAAAGGTGGTACCAGATGGTCGTGCTGCCCTACATCCGGCAACAAGACAATCGAAGTGATGGCGTGATCATCACTTTCGACGACATTACCAAACTAAAAAAAGCGTACGACAAACTGTTGAGAATAAACGTAGATCACAGCAATTTTATATATGCCGTTACCCACGACTTGAGGGGCCCGTTGGGTAATTTGGTCACGCTAATTTCTTTTTTGAAAGAGGCGGTGGCGGGGCAAGGCGCGTCAGAAAATGAGATCATAGACATCGTAATCAAAGCTGTACATAACCTCACCAACACGATTGATGAACTTTCGGATGTGGCCAAAATCGAGAGCGAGATTGACATCTGTTAAAGCGTAGAGATAGCAGCAGTGCTGAGAGAAGTAGAAGCGAGTATACAAGATTCGTTGGTCAAGGCGGGTGCAAGGATCGTGTTAAACTTTCCCGTGCCAGTGGTTCCATTTTCCAAGAAGAATTTGCGGAGCGTGCTACTCAATCTATTGAGCAATGCCGTGAAATATCGCTCGCCCGACCGCACGCTCGAAGTGACCCTCAGCACCGAGCAGACCGACGGTTTCGTTGTGCTTTCCGTACGAGACAACGGCTTGGGTATGGGAGAAAACAAGCACGAAATTTTCTCAAAATTTAAGCGTATTCACCACCACGTGGAAGGAAGTGGAATAGGCCTGTATTTGATAAAAAGGATGATCACCAGCGCCGGCGGCGACATTGAAGTAGAAAGTGAGCTAGGAAAAGGATCCGTCTTCAAGGTGTACTTCAAAGCCTGACAAAAGGGGCGGGCGGTTCGTTGGCGGGCTGGCCCAAGCCACTGCCCCGGAGGAATTTCTCCGAGTCTGGACTTGATGTGCACTTTGTGCCAAGCCGCCCTTTTAGGTAACAAAAGAAAAAACACGGCCATAAGCCGTGTTTTCTTGCTCCCCCTGCTGGGCTCGAACCAGCGACCCTCTGATTAACAGTCAGATGCTCTAACCAACTGAGCTAAGGAGGAATGGTGCCCGTTTTCGGACGGGATGCAAATGTAGTGACTTCGCGGGTGCGGCGCAAAAATCAGCGCGAAATTTTATCCAGCACGGGGCCAAGCAAATCGTGCAGTTGCAGACTGCGCAGGCTGGGGGCTTTGCGCGGCAAGGCTTCTTGCCGCAAGAGCTGGTCGAGTTGCCGCAGGCTGGTGGGCGACGACTGCGGCGGTACCAAAACCGCCGCGCTGCCGCTGGCGAGCGCTGCCCGGGCGTCTTGGCGGGCTTTGCGGTCGGGGAGGGGGGCCGTAGTCACGAGCGGCAGGTGCGCGGCGGCGCACAGGGCTTCGGCTTCGGCGTGCATGGCCGGCAGCCGCTCCCAGCCGCCTTCGTTGGCCAGCTCGTCCTGGTCGAAGAGGACACCCACGGGGTAGTGCTGCTGGGCCACGAGCAACAACCGGGGCAGTTGCTGCAAGCCGCGTAGGGTTTCGATCTTGAGCAAAAGACCCGGTGCGGGGCCCTGAACGGGCAGGGCCTGCAAAAGGGCCTGTACGTCTTCGGGCTCGTTGACGTACGCCAGCGAGATCAGGTCGGCGTGGGGAGCCACTTCGGCGAGCAGGGCGCGGTCGCGAATGGTTAGCCCCCGGGTGCGCCCTGCCTGCGCGGGGAAATAGATGTTGCGGTTGTGACGGAGCTTGCGCCCGCCGGGGCGGCACCGCGTAATGCGGACACGCGCCCACTCGGCACTGGCGCTGATCACTTCGCCTTCCAGCTTGCCGTTGTGAAACAGCACCGTTTCGCCGGGTGTCAGGTGTGCGAATACCTCGGGCAAGGTGCAGCCAATGTGAAAGGGCACCTCGTCGGGAAAAACGGGCCGGGCGGGATCCACCAGGGCAATCTCATCGTCCACCATCAGGCGCGGCGGGTGCTCGCCGTCCAGCAATACGGTGCGCAGCTTGGGGCCGCCCAGTTCGAACAACAAGCGGCAAGGGCGGCCTACCGCTTCGGCGGTGGCGCGTACGCAGGCGATGCGCTCGCCCCACGTGTGGGGAGTGCCCTGGGTGCCATCGAGCCGTACGCCCTGGGCGCCAGCCCGCAGCGTAGTTTCCAGCGTGGCTTCGAAGGCATCGTCGTGGATGGATAGGGGCACAAACCAATGACCCGTGCGTCCCGAGCAGACTGCCCCCAGCAGGTCGGTGGTGTGCGTGGCCAAAGGACTGACGAACGTTTCGGCAGGTGCCACGGTATGGCCTTTGAGCTGGTACAACACGCGCAAGACGGCGTCAAGGCGAGACAATACGCTGGCTTCCAAATCCGTAAGCGAAGCCAGTCCTTGCTGAGCCAGGCGCGTCTGGAGCAAATGCAGGTCAAACTGGCGCAGGCTCAGGTAGTGCAACAAGTTGCGGGCGCTGTCCTGGTAGGCCGGGTGCACGGTGGCAACCAGCCCGGTGAGGTCGTCGGCCGCGTCGGTGACGTGCTGACGAATGCGCTGCAAGTCAGCCAACAAGCGAGGATAAATTTCTTCTTCGCTTACGTAAGGAAGACTGACAGGCGTAGAAAGGGACATAGGTGCAACCATGACGGACGCGCTAATTTCCGCATTTTAGTCTAAAAATTTGAAAACGAGACGAATACGGGATTTAGTTGAGTGAAAATGTTTCGAGGAAGGTAGCCAG
>DAIMZG010000031.1:0-14942 GCA_036734065.1 Catalimonadaceae bacterium | reverse complement strand
ACCGCTCGGCCGCCCGGCATTTGCAGCAATCGCCGCAGACGCGGGCCGCCACGGGCGGTACCAACTGGCAGCAATACCTGCCGCCCCGCCTGCAGCAACGTATGTTTTACCCCGAACTCTGGGACGAAGCCGCCCAAGCCGAATGGGGCAAGCGCCTGCGTTGGGATGAAACAGGCGTGGTGGCTGCGCCGGAAAAAGTCAGTTGACTCCTAGCTAAGACCATGAGATGGCTGCTCCGGTGTTGGATATTGGCGTGCGGCGGGCTGCTGGGCCCAGCCGCCAGTGCGCAGGTGGTCGAGCAATGGTACGATGAGGCCCGCACCCGTCTCCGGGAACGCTTTCACGTCGCCCCCGACAACCCCGCCCAGCCCGAGGGCGCCTACGAAGCTTTTTACGAAAGTGGTCAGCCTAAAACGTCGGGCCAATACGCACAGGGCGAGCCAGCAGGCGCGTGGACATACTTTTATGAAAGCGGCCGCCCGCGCGTCCGCGGCACGTACGTATCAGGCCAGCCGCGCGGACACTGGCAGTATTTCTACGAAAGCGGCCAGCCGAGCCGCGAAGGCACGCTGATCGGCGATCGGCAGAGCGGATTGTGGCGTTTCTACCACGAGGGCGGCGGCCTACAGAGCGAAGGTCATTACCGAAACGGTGCTCGCGAAGGTGAATGGCGCTACTATCATCCCGACGGCAGCCTGAAAGGAAAGGCCCTCTACGTACAAGACCGAGGTGATTACGAAGAATATCACCCCAACGGGCAAGTGAAAATGCGCGGCACTGTGGAAGGCGACCAGAGCACCGGATTTTGGCAATATTTCCACGAAAACGGCCAGCTCAGTGCCGAAGGCGTAGAAGAAGCGGGCCAGCGACACGGTATCTGGCGGCGCTATTACCCCGACGGCAAATTGCAAGAAGAAGGCAGCTATCACTATGGCGCAGCCGAAGGATACTGGCGGCACTACCATCCCAACGGGCAACTTAGCCGCGAGGGCCGTCAGCGCCAGGGCCAGCCCGAAGGCGAATGGAAAAGCTACTACGCCAGCGGTCGCTTTCGCGCCGAGAGCAATTTTCGGGCGGGCGAAGGGCCACACCGCGAATACCACGAAAATGGGCAGCTCCGCGCCATGGGCACCCTCCGCCAGGGCCAGCCCGAAGGCCAGTGGCTTTACTACGACGAAGCCGGCCGCCGCGAAGGCCGGGCCACCTACGTAGCGGGCGCAGGTGAATACGAAGCCTACTATCCGGACGGCACCTTGCGGATGCGCGGCCAGATGGCCGACGGCAAACGGGTAGGCCTTTGGGAAATGTACCAGCCCGACGGCACCTTGGCCGGGTATTACCAAGCCCACTACGACCAGCAGATGCCTGGGCCAACCATCACCCCCCAAACCGACACCACTGCGGCACCACCCGCCGAAGCGCGCGCCCGCACCCGCACCCCTGTCCGTCCCTCAAGACCCCGGCTGCGCTACTTTCAGAAGCGCGAGGGCGAATGGCGCACGGTCATTCTGGGGTTCAATCCGCTGGCCGTGGCCTTCAACCAACTGCCCTTCTCGGCCGAATATTACCTCGAAAAACGGCTGGGCTACGAACTGCGCCTGACCACGTTGCGCACGCCTTTCTTTGCCAGCTTCAGAGCCCGTCCGGCCGGGCAGCTCTTTTCCGGTGGCTTTGCCTTCGACCTGCGGCAGAAGTTCTACCACGACCACCGGGGGCCTGGGCTGTGGTACTTGGCCCACGAACTGCGCTACGTCCAGCTCGAGCACGGCGTATACGCCCTTGATCCGGCGCATCCGCTTGAGCAACGCTTTTCGCTCGGCGAAAACCGTTACGAATACAGTTGGCTGGTAGGCCTACGCCTCTTCGACGAAATCAGTGCCCGCCACAACCTTACGCTCGACTTGTTCGGCGGGCTGGGCATTGGCTATCGCACCACGGCCACGCCCAGCGGCGAAGCCTTGCCCCCCGCGCTGGCTCTCAACTCGCGGGCGCAGGCGCCGCGCTGGTTTTTCCCCGTGCGGGCGGGCATCACCCTCGGCTACCACTTCGGCCGCTAGGGAACCGCCCCGGCCCGTGTCCGCGTTCCCTCTCCACTTCGAGGATAACTCCCTTGCCATGTCCGAACAACTACACCTCAGCCTGCCGCCGGAAATTGCTTTCCGCGAAGAGGCCTGGCGCGAATGCGCCCTGGCGATGCTCCCTATGCCCGCGCCAACGCTCCGCCTCGTGCGCCGCTCGGTGGACGCACGATCGCGCCAGATCAAAGTCAATCTCACCGTCGCCTGTCACGACGGCGCCTTGCCCCCTTTGCTCAGCTATCGCCCCGAAGACCTGCCCGACGTGCGCCAAGCGCCCCCCGTGGTGGTGGTGGGCGCCGGACCGGCCGGCCTGTTTGCGGCGCTGCGCCTGATCGAACTGGGGCTACGCCCCATCGTGCTGGAGCGCGGCGGCGACGTGCGCGCCCGGCGGCGCGACTTGGCTGCCCTCAGCAAAGCGCACGTGGTCAATCCCGAATCGAACTACTGCTTCGGCGAAGGCGGCGCGGGTACCTACTCGGACGGTAAGCTCTACACCCGCGCCAAAAAGCGCGGCGACGTGCGCCGCATCCTCGAGATATTTGTAGCCCACGGCGCCACGCCCGACATTCTGGTGGATGCGCACCCGCACATTGGCACTAACAAATTGCCGCAGATCGTGACGGCCCTGCGCGAGCGCATCCGGGCGCACGGCGGCCAGGTGCACTTCGACACCAAAGTGACCGACCTGCTGATCCGGGATGGCGCCCTAGGGGGCGTACAGACGCACCGGGGCGAGCGCATCGAGGGGCTGGGCGTTATTCTGGCAACGGGCCACTCGGCCCGCGACGTATTCGAGCTTTTGCACGCCCGCGGCGTCTATCTCGAAGCCAAGCCCTTTGCCCTGGGCGTCCGCGTCGAGCACGCCCAGTCCCTTATTGACCGCTTACAATACAAAACCTCCGAGCGGGGGCCCTACCTGCCCGCGGCGGCGTATTCGCTCGTCAGCCAGACGCACTACGGGGGCGAGCAGCGGGGCGTGTTTTCGTTCTGCATGTGTCCGGGCGGTTTTATGGTGCCGGCCGCCACGGCGCCCGGCGAGGTGGTGGTCAACGGCATGTCGCCTTCGCGGCGCAACTCGCGCTACGCCAACTCGGGCATTGTGGTGGCCGTTGAGCCGGCCGACTGGCAGCCCTACGCGGCAGCCGGGCCGCTGGCTGGCCTGGCCTTGCAACGCGCCGTCGAGCAACGGGCCTGCGCGCTGGCGGGCGGCACGCAGGCAGCCCCCGCCCAGCGTCTGCACGATTTTGTGGCCCGCCGATCGTCGACTGAGCTGCTACCCTGTTCGTACCAGCCGGGCCTGACGGCCGTTTCGATGGACGAGGTGCTGCCTGCCGACCTGAGCGCCCGGTTGCGGTCGGGCTTTCAGCAGTTTGGCCAGAAAATGCGCGGCTACCTAACCGACGAAGCGCAAATTGTGGGGGTCGAAAGCCGCACGTCGTCGCCGGTGCGCATTCCGCGCGACGCGCACACGCTCGAACACGTGCAATTGCGGCGCCTGTTTCCGTGCGGCGAGGGCGGAGGCTTTGCCGGAGGCATCGTGTCGGCCGCCATGGACGGCGAGCGTTGCGCCGAAATGCTGGCCCGGCAATACGCGCCGGAGCGAATCAACCGCTAGCGGCTACAAGCCGCTGAACTGGCTGTCCACGTCGAAATAGCCGGGGTATTGTACGGCCGAGCCGCCCACCATGATGGAAGGGCGCACGCGCATTTTGAGCCGCGTAGGCTGATTGCCCGCGCCCACCAAGTTGAGCACCAGGTTGAGCAGTTCGTCGCGCGAACTGCCATCGAAGAATTCTCGTAAATCCAGACCGATGGTTAGCGGCAACGTAGCCACGCCGTCGTTGGCGGGTACTTCCAATCGCCGATCTACGGTGCCCGACACGGTTTGCCGATCGTCAATGAGCAGAATCCAGTCCATGGAGTTGAGCGAAGCTGGCGTGCTGTTGGGATTTTTTACCTGTACGTTCACCACCATGTCGAGGGGGAGGCGTCCGCTCATGAACGTGGTGCCAATCTGCGCCAGTTGCATCACGCTTAGGTCGCTGGGCTGACGTACTTGTTGGACGTTGACACCCGCCACCCGAAGGTTGTCCACCGCGCTGAGGCGGAACTCGCAGCGAGCCAGGGTGCTCATTTGCTTGAATTGCTCGAGGATGCTGCACCCACTCAGGGTCAGGAGCAGGAGGACGAAAGCGACACTGGGACGCCAGTAAGCATGCATAGAAAGAACCATTTGAAAACGAGCGCGTAATTCGGGCTCAAAGTTGCGGCTTTTTTCTGGCGATGTGGAAAAAAATCTTTTTTGGCGATTGTCCGGCCTGAACCACTTTTTATATTTACTTCTCTATTTTTTGCAACACAATGATAAATCCAATTCGGATAGCCATCCTCGATCTTAATAATGGTGTCCCCAACCAGGCCATGCGTTGCTTTCGTCAATTGCTGCGCGAAGCCAATCCGCTGGCCGATCGCCCGCTGACGTGGGAAGAGTTCGACGTACGAGCCGGCGGACAGTTGCCCGATACCAGTTTCGATATATATCTCTCTACCGGAGGGCCGGGAAGTCCCTACGACGGCCTGGGTCAGGAGTGGGAACGCCAGTATTTTGACCTGATCGGCACTCTTTGGGAGCACAACCTGACGCAGCCCGACAAAAAGCACATGCTTTTTGTCTGTCATTCATTCCAACTGATGTGTCGCTTTTTTGGCGTGGCCCGCATCACCCGCCGCAAGTCCATGTCGTTTGGGGTGTATCCCATCCACAAATCTCCGGAAGCACATACGGACGCCGTGCTGCGCCTGCTGCCCGAACCGTTCTACGCGGCCGACTTCCGCGACTGGCAGGCCGTTCGGCCCGATTACGCCCGCCTGCACCGATTGGGCGGCACAGTGCTGGCCCTGGAAAAACTGCGCCCCCACGTACCCTTCGAGCGGGCCGTAATGGCCATTCGCATGTCCGACGAGTTTTTGGGCGTACAGTTTCACCCGGAAGCCGATCCGGAAGGCATCTCGGCTCACTTTCGCAAGCCTGAAAAGCGGCGGGAAATTATCCAGCGCTACGGGGCCGACAAATACCGCCGGATGATGCACCGCCTACAAACGCCGGGCATGATTCCCCTGACGCACAGCTTGCTGATTCCCGCTTTTCTGGAAAATGCCGCCCAGCAAATAACGGCAGGCCCGCGCCAGCAATTGGCGGCTGACCCTGCGGCCTGACTGATTCATTCGTGATTTTGCGTGCCGGATGAGGGTAGGTAATTATTCTCCGCGCAACTTTCTTATTGACCTAGAAAGATACCTACTGCGGATGGGTGCTACTCTCCTGACCGATTGACCGAGATCGGTTGTCGATGGAGAAAGAAGTTAGCGTCCTCATCGCCGAGCGCAATGGCTCTGCGCAAATCGAGCACACCTTTTTCGGGCTGCCCAAGCCGCATCTGCGCCAGTCCGCGCCAGCGGAAGGCCTCGGCGCTTTGCCGGGCGTGCCAGACGGCTTTGTCGAACTGGATGTAGGCTTCCTGAAATTCCTTAATCTCGAAAAAGGCTCGTCCCCGGATGAGGAACACATCGGGAAGGTTGTAGTCGAGATTGGCGGCTTTGCTGCTATCGGCGAGTGCGCCGTAGGGATTGTCGAGGGCCAAGTGGCAGCGGGCGCGGCACAACCAAGCCAGCGCACTGCGGGGATGCTGCACGATGCGCTCATCGAAATACGTCAGCGCCAATGCGTACTGTCGCTGGCGCAACAGCGTCATTCCTTCGGAGAAAGTACGGGCATCTTTTTCGAACGGGTAGTCGTTGTCCCCGAAAAGGGCTTTGAATACCAGATAAAAAAAAGAATAAAGTAGAAATAACCCTCCTTCCATAAGAATTTCTCCTGAAGTGGAAACCGATGCGAATCGTACTTCGATACGAGACAAACGCGCCTGTACGGCAATTGTTGGCTGCCGATCGGAACTTATCCTCTTTCGTGTTGATAACCGAAGCCAGACGTAAGCCGTCTATGCTTCTACAAGGTAATATAGCAGTAGCAATGCACAAAAAAACCAGGCGCCTTTTGTACGCCCTCGCAGTCCTTCGACTCAGCACTTTTTCGGAAGGGCGCGCGCAGGTATCCGTTTACGCCCCCGCCGATCTCGAAACGTACTACAAGTCGCTGGCTAGTCAGTGGCGCTTGGTGCTCTGCCCGGCGCCCACGGCCGAAAACGCCGACTTGGTTGCCCAGCGTGCGGCGTTTGAGGCGCACGCCGAGGCCCTGCGCGCACGAGACGTGGTGGTCTGGTATTTGCCCGCCGATCGCCTCAGCCGGAAAGACCGCGACTGGCTACGCCTCCAGTTTGCGCTGTCGGCCGATGCCTTTGCAATGGTGCTGGTGGGCAAAGACGGCACCGTCAAGCACCGGGCCGATGCCCCTATCACCACCGACGAACTCTCCGCCCTGATTGACCAAATGCCGATGCGTCTCCTCGAAATGCAGCAGCGTCCCTAACGATGCCCATTTTCACTCACCGAGGTGCGCGGCTGCATTACGTGCGCTACGGGCAGGGCCCACGCGTGTGGCTGGCCTTTCACGGCTTCGGTCAGACCCACCGGGCTTGGGCAGACGTGGCCGAAGCCCTTGGCCCCGAGCACTCGTTGGTGGCCTTCGACCTGTTCTACCACGGCAACAGCCACTGGCCCTCCCGACGACAGCCCCTCACCAAAGCGCGCTGGAACGAACTGATTTCGGCCTGCCTAGCTACGCTGGGCATCACACAATTTGGCTTGCTGGGTTTCAGCCTCGGGGGCAAGTTTGCCTTGGCCACCTTCGAACACATCCCCCAATGCGTAGTACGGCTGGTGCTGGTGGCTCCCGACGGCATCGGCACCAGCCGTTGGTACAGTTTGGCCACCTATCCGGGCTGGACACAGCGACTTTTTCGACGGTTGATGGTGCGTCCCGCCCTCTTCTACCGCACCACCCGTACGTTGCAGCGCCTGCACCTGACCGACGCGGGGCTGGTGCGTTTTGCCGAGGCGCAGCTCCGCAACCGCGCGCAGCGGGTACAGGTGTACCGGGCCTGGACGGTGTTTCGCCCCTTGCGGTTTAATCTGTGGATGCTAGCGGCGCAGTTGCGCCATCATCAGACGGATATACTCGTGTGTGTGGGCACGCACGACCGGGTGATTCGCGCCGAACGAATGGGCAGTTGGCTACGGAACATACCGGGCAGCCGCCTGATTTCCCTCTCGGCCCGCCACAGCCAACTGCTACCGGCCCTGGCAGGTTATCTTCGCAGAGAAGGCCGGGGCTTGCTAGACGACGTTTGGCGCGACCAAAGGCCGGAGACCTGACCTACACGCCGCCCTGCCGAGAACGCGCTTTTCCGCCCCCGCGGGCGCTGGCTGCGGCCGCAGAATAGTTCCCGGTCAGGATTTGAAACCGCCCGGGCTTATTGTATCTTTGCCACTTCTTTTCGGTGGCAGTCTGCCACCGGCTTATTGGCCCATACGCCCGTCGCCTTGAAACGCGTTAAACGTAATCATCCTTCCTCTATGCCCACTGTCAAGCTGTTCTCCGGCTCGAGCTCGCGTTATCTGGCCGAAGGTATCGCCAAGTACTACGGCCAGGAGTTGGGCGCGCTGACTGTTCAGCGGTTTAGCGACGGCGAAATGTCGCCCTCTTTCCAGGAGTCCGTACGGGGCGAAGACGTGTTCTTGATCCAGTCCACGTTTCCGCCGGCCGACAACCTGATGGAGTTGCTCTTGCTCATTGACGCCGCCCGGCGGGCTTCGGCGGCCTACGTGACAGTGGTGGTGCCTTATTTTGGGTATGCCCGGCAAGACCGCAAAGACCAGCCCCGCGTTTCGATTGCGGCCAAGTTGGTAGCCAACCTATTGCTGGCTGCCGGGGCCGATCGGCTCATGACCTGCGACTTGCACGCCGGGCAAATTCAGGGCTTTTTCGACGTACCGGTAGATCACCTCGACGGCTCGGCCATTTTCTTTCCCTACATCCGCGGGCTCAATCTCGACGCGCTGGTATTCGCTGCGCCCGACGTGGGCGGCGTAGGGCGGGCCCGCAGCTACGCCAAGCACTTTCGCGTCGAGATGGTCGTGTGCGACAAGCACCGCAAGCGGGCCAACGAGATTGCCTCTATGCAGGTAATTGGCGACGTAACGGGGGCCAATGTGGTACTCGTGGACGACATGATTGACACGGCGGGCACCATCTGCCGGGCGGGCGAAATCCTGATGGAGCGCGGCGCCCAGTCGGTGCGAGCCGTCTGTACGCACCCCATCTTATCGGGCAAAGCCTACGAAAACATCGAAAATTCGGTGTTGGAAGAAGTGATCGTCACCGACACGATCCCGCTCCAGCACCAGTCCGCCAAGTTGCGGGTACTTACCGTGGCCGAACTCTTCGCCGAAGCCATCAAGCGCGTGCACGGCCACGAATCTATTAGTTCACTCTTTATTTAATTCATATGAAAACAGTTGAGATTATAGGGTATAAAAGAGCAAATCTCGGCAAGACGGACTCGAACGCACTGCGGCTCGAAGGTCTTGTTCCCTGCGTGTTGTACGGTGGCAAAGACCAGATCCACTTTCAGGTGCCCATGTCCCTCTTCAAAAGCCTGGTGTACACGCCCGACGCCCAGTTTGTGAGCGTGGACATTGAAGGTGACGAGCGCCGCTGCGTCTTGCAAGCGGCTCAATTTCACCCCGTGAGCGACATTGTCTTGCACGCCGACTTTCTGGAATTGCGCGACGACCGCCCCATCAAAATGGAAATCCCCGTCGAACCTGTGGGCTTGGCTCCCGGCGTGAGCAAGGGCGGCAAGTTGCTCATCAAGCAGCGCAAACTCCGCCTCAAAGGCTTCCCCAATGATTTGCCCGACAAGATTCAGGTGGATGTGTCGCACCTCGAACTTGGCAAGTCCGTGAAGGTAAAAGAGTTGCCCGAAGGCAAGTACACCATCCTGACTGGCCCGAGCAACCCGGTCATCACCATTGAAATCCCCCGTGCCCTGCGCGGAAAAAAAGCCGAATAATCCGTTTTCAGGCCATTCGATACAAAATCCTGCCCAATTGGGCGGGATTTTTTACTTTCGGGCGGGTTATCCCACCGGAGGATTTCGCCTTTTATTTTCCCACATGAACTACCTGATCGCCGGGCTGGGCAATATCGGCCCGCAGTACGAGCTAACGCGTCACAACATTGGCTTTCTGGTGCTTGACCGACTGGCCGACCAGCACCAGCTCGAATTTGACAGCGACCGCCTGGCCTTTACGGCCCAGTTGCGGCACCAGGGCCGAACGCTCCACCTCATCAAACCCACCACCTTCATGAACCTGAGCGGCCGGGCCGTGGGCTATTGGCTCAAGTTGCACAAAATCCCGATCCAGAACCTGTTGGTCGTTACCGACGACCTGGCTTTGCCCTACGGCAAGCTACGCCTCAAGGGGCAAGGCTCGGCGGGTGGACACAACGGCCTGGCCAATATTCAGCAGACCATCAATACCCCGCAATACGCCCGCCTGCGGTTCGGCATCGGGCAAGATTTTGCCCGCGGCCGTCAGGTGGACTACGTACTCAGCCCGTTTTCGCCGGGCGAGTTTGCCGAAATCACCACCCACCTGGATCGCGCCTGCGACATGATCCTCGGCTTTGCAGCCATCGGGTTGGAAAGGACAATGAACGAGTTTAACTAACTGTCCGGCCGGGCACTATTCCCCGTTGAATATTCAGGAAAAACCGTTCGCCAACACCTTGCCCATTTGGCTGCTGCCGACGGCTATCCGCTTGGCTCTTCCCTCAAAAAATTACCATGCGCCTAAAACATAGCACTTACGCCACCGCCTGCCTAGGCTGGCTTCTCTGGACGGCCTGCCAGCCGGGCACACCCCCGCCGACCGAAACGGTGGCCGAACCGTTGCCCGTGGGGCCGTGGCGCGGCACGCTCACCCTCGGCGAAGGCCGGGCCACGATGCCCTTCAACTGGGAAGTGGTGTCGGACGGGGCGAACGCCTGGGCCGAACTCATCAACGGCGACGAACGCCTCCGCCTCGATAGTCTTCACTACGAGGGCGACTCCGTGCGGATCCCGATGCACATCTTCGATGCCCAGCTCGTGGCCCACCACGCCGACGGCCAACTGACGGGCTACTACCAGAAACTCGACGCCGAGGGCGACTACCGCCTGCCCTTTGCGGCCACGCACGGCGTTACCTACCGCTTCGCCCCCTTGGCGACCAACGAAGTGCCGACCGACGTGGGCGGCCGCTGGGCTGTCACTTTCACGGACCGCGACGCCCGCGCCTCGGAGGCCGTAGGGCAGTTCGTACAAACCCACAATCGCCTGACGGGCACTTTTCTGACCCCAACGGGCGACTACCGCTTTCTGGAAGGGGTCGTCCGGGGCCGCGAACTGCAACTGTCTGGCTTCGACGGGGCCAATGCGTACCTGTTTACGGCCACCGTCGGCACCGATAGCACCCTGACGGGCGAGTTCTGGTCGGGCAAAACGGGCTATCGGCAGTGGCAAGCGCGCCGCGACAGCACTGTTTTGCTGCCCGATGCCGACCAGATGACCACGCTGCGCACGGGCTACGATACGTTGGCCCTGCGCCTGCCCAATTTGCAGGGCGATACCATCAGCCTCGACGACCCACGCTTTGCCGATAAGGTGCTCATTGTGCAGGTCTTCGGCAGTTGGTGCCCCAATTGCATGGACGAAACGGCTTTCTTGGCCCCGTGGTACCAGCAAAATCGCGACCGGGGCGTTGAGGTGATCGGCCTGGCCTTCGAACGCAAACCCGATCCGGCCTATGCCCGGCAACGGGTGCAAAAGGTCATAGACCGCTACGACGTGCAGTACCCGTTTTTGCTGGCGGGCACCACGGCCGAAGAAGACCGCGCCCGCGCCTTGCCGATGCTCGACCGCGTACGGGCCTTCCCTACGACCCTCTTCGTAGATCGTCAGCGCCGGGTGCGGCGCATCCATACGGGCTTTAGCGGCCCCAGCACGGGCGAAGCCTACACCGACTACGTTCGCTCGTTCGGAGCCACGGTGGACACCCTGCTGGCCGAATCGCCCGGCGCTACCACGTTGCCTTAGCGCAAGGCGGCCACGCCGGGCAGTTCTTTGCCCTCCATGTATTCGAGCAAGGCCCCACCCCCGGTGGACACGTACGACACGCGCTCGCCCATGCCCATTTGGTTGATGGCCGCCGCCGAGTCGCCCCCGCCGATCAGCGAAAAGGCGCCCGCATCGGTGGCAGCCACAATGGCCTCGGCCACGGTGCGCGTGCCGTGCGCAAAGTTCTCCATCTCGAAGACGCCCATCGGGCCATTCCAGAGAATGGTTTTGGACTGCCGAATGACTTCGGCGAAAGCTTTTTGGGCCTGGGGGCCAATGTCCAGCCCCATGTAGCCCTCGGGGATGGCGTCGCTGGCAACGATTTGTCGGGCCGCGTCGTTGCGGAAATCGTCGGCCGCCACGGTGTCGGCGGGCAAGTGCAACGCTACGCCGCCCTGCTGGGCTTGCTCAACCAACTGGCGGGCCAGTTCCTGCTTGTCGGCTTCGAGCAGCGACTTGCCGATTTCCCCCCCCCGGGCCTTGATGAACGTGTAGGTCATGCCGCCACCGATGAGCAGGTTATCAACCTTGCCCAGCAACTGGCTGATGATTTCGATTTTATCGGAGATTTTGGCTCCGCCCATGATGGCCGTAAAGGGCCGCTGGGCCTTTTCGAGCACCTTATCGGCATTTTCAATCTCGGCCTGCATGACGTACCCGCAGATGCGGCGCTCTTTGGCGAAAAAATCGGCCACGATGGTCGTGGACGCGTGGGCCCGGTGGGCGGTGCCGAAGGCGTCGTTGACGTACACGTCGCCTAGTTTGGCTAGCTGCTGGGCAAAGTCGCGGTCGCCCTTTTCTTCCTGCGGGTGAAAGCGGAGGTTCTCGAGCAGCAATACCTGGCCGGGCTGCAGGTCGGCGGCGCGCTGCCGGGCTTGCTCGCCTACGCAATCGTCGGCAAACTGCACCTCGGTGGCGAAGACCTCCGAGAGGTGGGCTACCAAATGGCGAAGTGAGAATTTCTCTTCCGGCCCCTTTTTGGGTCGGCCCAGGTGCGACATCAGGATGGCCGCTCCGCCGTCGTCGAGAATTTTGCGGATGGTGGGCACGGCCGCCCGGATGCGGTTGTCGTCGGTGATGGCATATTGATCATCGAGGGGGACGTTGAAGTCCACCCGGACAAGGGCACGTTGGCCCGCGAAGGAATAATCAGCTACGGATATCATGGGATGAAGGGGTTAGGGCATGCGATGCGCAATATTACAAAATGCCGCGTGTATGGTCTTTGGCCTAAAACCCGAATCTTGCATTTTAGGCAGCGCCCCGAGCGGGCCTTTGGTGCTGCTCACCTTGCCGCGAGGCTATAACGGGTCTTGCTGCACGAGGTGGGCTCACCAAATTTGAAAGGTTTCAAATTAAAACTTAGACTACCTTTTTTCTGGTGAATCAGAATATTACGTAATAAACAAGTAAAAAAACCAGTTTATCCTTTATAACCTGACGTCAACTACTTCGTTACAGCCACTAAATATGTGTTAACACTCAATACTTTTTGCCTGACGAGTGCGCAACTCGTTTTCACTTCAACTTTTGGGTATGCCTTCTCCTCCATTGTTTCCTGTTGCCGGCTCCGTGTCTGAAGCATCTCCTTGGGAATATTTCGTAGGAAAAACCCCCGACGCTGTGGTGCGCCTCAGCCCTGCGCTGGAGGTGATGTACGTCAACCCTGCAGCCCAACTGCTGCTTCACGAATACCAGCGCAGTGATCACGCCAAAACCAAAAGTTGGGAAGCGTGCCTCAAGAGCCGCGACATGGCTGAGTTCAGGCGGGCCCTGCGGCAGACGGTGGAAACGGGCAGTGCCATCGAAGCCTTTCCCAAGATTTACGCATCGGGGCAGAAACGCTACTTCCATACCCGGCTCATGCCCGAGTTTAACGCCCAGGGCGAAGTGCAGAGCGTGCTCACGCTCTCGCGGGATGTAACGATTTTCTGCCAATCGGAAGTGGCCCTGATGCACAAAAATCAGGAACTGCGGCGCGTCAACGATCACCTGAATCACTTTGTACAGGCCGTTTCGCACGATTTGCGTTCGCCCGTCAATAGCGTGAAGGGCTTGCTGGAGTTGTACCACCTGCTGCCAGCGCCCGACGAACGTCAGGAAATTATGGCGCGCCTGCAAGAAGCTGTCCAGCGGTTGGACATCACCCTGCAAGGGCTGGGACAGCTCGTGCACGTGCAGGCGGGCGAGACTCCGGCAGCCGAGCCCGTACACTTCGAGCGGATGGCATGGCTGGTAAGCCAGGAAATGGCTGAGCAAATCCGCGAGGCGCACGCTACGTTGCACACGGACTTTACGGACGCACCCGAACTGGTGTACATCGCGGGCTACGTGCAAATTATAGTGCGCAACCTGCTCAGCAACGCCCTCAAGTACCGTCACTACCAGCGCGATGTCCTGATCCAGCTACGTACGCGTCCCTGGAAAAACGGCGTCGCCTTGTCCGTTGAGGACAACGGCATCGGCATTGACCTTCAGCGCCACGGGCCAGAGATGTTCAAGGCTTTTCGGCGCTTTACGCACCAAGCCAGCGGTTCCGGGCTGGGTATGCACCTGGTCAATACGCTGGTCGAGAAAAACGGCGGCCACATCGAAATCGAGAGCGATCCGGGCAAGGGCACGTGCTTTCACCTCTACCTGCACGCTTATTCGGCCTGAGAGGCCCCCAGTTCCCAATCGGTAAGCTGGTTCATGTAGTTGACGTAGGCGTGGTGCGGACTGGCAAAACCCAGCAACGGGGCCACTTGCGGCGGCAACGTGCTCATGGCGGCAAAATGCCCGGCGGCCTGCAACCACCCCCAAACGTCCGTCTGCACCGTAGGCACGTGGGCAAACAGCCGTTCCAGCGCTTCGCGCTGCATCTCGCCAAACAACCAGCGACTCAAGTCATAGGGATAGTACCGGCTGGCGGCCTGCGGTTGCTCGAATATCTTATCCGTGGCGCACGCATCCGCCTGCGCGGGCAGCACCATTTGCCACGCCGACTGGTGGGCCGTCAGTCGGGCCAAGGCCCGGAGCAACAGCGCACCCGCACTCGGGGGCTGGCCAGCCGAAGTGGCGAAGCGGGGCGTTTCCAGCCACAGCGTCACCACTTGCGCTTTGGGGGCCAGGTGGGCCAGTTGTTCGAGCGTGCGGGCGGGCTCGGGCGCGTCGTACAGGCGGGGTTCGTCCTCCAGAAAACGGCACCAGCGGTCGGAGAGCGCGCGGTTGCGGGGCCAAAAAGTCACGCCATCGGTGGGTGTAAGGTGCGCTTGCCCAGCCTGCGGCGAAGCGTTATCGGCCAGCTCGCCCACCACGGCGCTCAGCCCCGCCAAGGCCGCCAGCCGCGCCACTTCGTCGTTGTAGATGAGGCCCGTATTGGCCAGCACGCGGGGCGAAAGGCCAAACAGTTCTTCCAGATAGGCCGCGTGGCGCCGCACCTGATCCACAAACAAGTCGGGTTGGTAGATGTAGCTCAGCCCACCCCAATAGGGCATGGCGGCAAAGTCCACCCAGCCCGTATCGGCCAAGGTCCGCAGCTCGGTCAGTACGGTCGGGGCGTAGGCCGCCAAACGTTCGAGCACCAGCCCGTTGACGGCCAGCGTCAGGCAGAAGCTATCGGGATACTGGGCTAGCAGTGCCTTGATCTCGCGCAGGGTGGGCAGAAATTCTTCCTCGGCTCGCCGCTGCGTGATCGTTGCCATCAGGGCCGTGTCTTCGTAGGAAGCGCCCGACCCCATCTCGAAAAAACCAAAGGGCCGGGGCA
>DAIMZG010000030.1:0-14984 GCA_036734065.1 Catalimonadaceae bacterium | reverse complement strand
CCGACCTCAGCATTATGAGTGCTGCGCTCTAACCAACTGAGCTACCTCGCCAAAATGTGGATGCAAATTTAGGAAAATATTCTTTTGCTTACCAAATTACGGAAACGGTTTTTATTAGATTTACCTTTTTATTTGTGGCGCATGAGACCGAAGTTCAAATTCGTGCGAGAGTATGTATTGCCTGCTACTACCCCCTCGCAGCTTTATCCGTTTCTCCTGACGGCCGAAGGCTTGTCTCAGTGGTTTGCCGACGAAGTACGGCCCGCCGACGAACACGCCACCACGTTGATATTTCGCTGGGATCAGGAAGATGTCTCGGCCCGCCGGGTGCAGCAGAAGCGCAACCGCTACGTCCGCTTCGAGTTTCTACCCGAAAGCCCCGACGACCGCGAGGATCCTTCGTATGTGGAATTTACCATCGAATGGAGCGAACTCACCCAAGAGGCTTTTCTACGCATCGAAGACTATTCGGCCGATGACCAAGAAGCCGACCTCGTAGAAATGTGGGATGAGATGGTAGGCCACCTGCGCGAGAACATTTTGGCCCTCCGTTGAAACGCGCTGCTGTACGTGTGGCCGGGTATTTGCCCCCTGATCTGCGATGATGAAGCGACTTGACAAACTGGTACTTTCTTCTTTTGTCGGGCCTTTTGTGCTGACCTTCGTGGTGGTGGTGTTTATTTTCCTCACCCAGTTCATGCTCAAATACGTCGAGGACTTTGTAGGCAAAGACCTCAGCATCCTGGTTTTTGGCAAGCTCCTTTTCTATTTCAGCCTCAACATGGCCCCCGTAGCCTTGCCACTGGCCGTGTTGCTGTCTTCGCTGATGACGTTTGGCAACCTGGGCGAACATTACGAACTGACGGCCATCAAAAGTTCGGGCATCTCGCTGCTGCGCGTGCTGGCCCCCGTTTTCATCGCCGTGGTGCTGCTGTCGGTATTGGCATTTTTTTTCAGCGACCGCGTGGTGCCCCGCACCAACCTCAAAGCCTACAGCCTGCTCTACGACATCCGACGCAAGAAGCCTTCGCTCGATTTCAAAGAAGGTACGTTCTATACCAACCTACCCGGCTACAGCATCAAGGTTAGCGAGAAATTACCCGACGGCACGGGCCTGCTCGACGTGATGATCTATGACCACACCAAAGACCAGGGCAATACGGACCTGATTTTGGCCGACTCGGGGCGTATGTACACCACTTTGCAGGAGCGTTACCTGGTGCTAGAGCTTTTCCGGGGCAAGAGCTTCTCCGAGTCGGCTACGTCCTCCCAGAAAGCTGGGGAGGTTGAATTTATCCGCACCGATTTTGCGCGTAGCAAGCTCATGTTCAGTTTATCATCCTTCGATATGCAACGCACCCGCGAAGAACTTTTTGCGGGCAACAAGGTCATGCGCACTGTGGCCGAATTGCGTACGGACATTGACTCGATCCGCCTCAGCCGCGACGGCATGGCCAACGGCGTCGAGCGCAACCTCAACTCCTATTACATCTACCACCAAAAAGCAAAAGAGGTCTCTGCGGCCGCGGCCGCCACGGCCGATACCGCCGCAGAAAACCCCGCGCCCACCCGCCTTACCCAATACACCACCGCTGATACAGGCTTTGTATCAACGGCCGACAGCAGCCAGTTGGCGGCCGACAGCCGCTACCAAGCATGGCTGGCCGCTCACCGACAACACTTGGATACCCTCTCGGGGTCAGAGGTGTACACGCGGGCCCTGGTGCAGGCGCGGGGCATTCGCAGTTTCACGCGCAGCTTTGGGGAGCGTATCGAAACCCTGGAGCGGGAAGAAAACGTGTTTGCCATCCAGATGCACAAGAAGTTCGCCCAAGCCACGGCCTGCGTCGTGTTGTTTTTGATCGGTGCCCCCATCGGCGCCATCATCAAGAAAGGCGGATTGGGCATCCCGATCCTGATCTCGATTATCTTCTTTATCATCTATTACGTGCTGACCATCATCGGCGAAAAATGGGCTAAGGAAGGCGTGGCCGACATTGCCGCCGGCATGTGGGTGCCCAACCTGATCCTGCTGAGTTTCGGGCTGTTTTTCTTGCGGCAGGCCCGCAACGATTCTCCCCTGCTCGACGCCGACTTCTACACCGTACTGTTGCGCCGCCTCACCGACCGCATCCGGCAGTGGCTACAGCCCGCCCGCTAGTCGGTTATCTCTACCAAAAAATACTGCTTCTTGCCTTTCTGCACCAGCCAGTACCGATCGTGCAGCAGGTCAAACTGCGCGGGTACGGCGTCTGCCGCCACGCGCAGTTTGTTGATGCGTACGCCACCCGCCGCCATCATTTTGCGGGCTTCGCCCTTCGAGCCAAAGATAACACCCGCCGTGGCCGGGCCGAGCAGTTCGGGCAGGTCGGTTGCCTCCTGCCACTGGCTGCGGGAGAGCTGCACGCGCGGCACGCCCTCCAACACGTCGAGCAACAAGCGTTCGTCGAACTGGCGCAATACCTCTGCGGTGCCCTGGCCAAAAAGCACCTCCGAGGCCTGTACGGCAACTTGCAAATCGGCAGCCGAGTGGACGCGCGTGGTGACATCGGCGGCGAGGGCTTTCTGGAGCGGCCGTTCCCCCGGGGTGGCGGCCTGCTGCGCCTCCAGGTCGAGGATCTGGTCTTCGTCGAGCAGGGTGTAGATGCGGATCATCCGGCCGGCGTCGGCATCCGACACGTTGAGCCAGAACTGGTAGAACTGGTAGGGAGACGTGAGGGCCGGGTCGAGCCAGACATTGCCCGCCTCCGACTTACCAAACTTGCTGCCGTCGGCCTTGGTCACCAGCGGCGCGGTGAGGGCGTGGGCCTCTCCCCCGCCCATTCGCCGGATCAGTTCGGTGCCGGCCGTAATGTTGCCCCACTGGTCGGAGCCACCCATTTGCAGGCGGCAGCCCTTGTGTTGGTAGAGGTAGTAGTAGTCGTAGCCTTGCAGCAACTGGTAGGAAAATTCGGTGAACGAGAGTCCCGTTTCGAGGCGCTTGCGTACGGAGTCTTTGGCCATCATGTAGTTGACGGTCAGGTGCTTGCCCACATCGCGCAGAAAGTCGAGAAAGCCCATCTGTCCGAACCAGTCGTAGTTGTTGACTACCTCGGCGGCGTTGGGTCCGGTGAAATCCAGAAACTTCTCCAACTGACGACGGATGCCCGCCTGGTTGTGCCGGAGGGTTTCTTCATCGAGCAACTTGCGCTCTTCTAACTTGCCCGAAGGGTCACCCACCATGCCCGTAGCCCCTCCTACGAGGGCGATGGGTCGGTGTCCGGCGCGTTGAAAATGCACCAGCAGCATGATGGGCACCAAGTTGCCAATGTGCAAGGAAGCCGCGGTGGGGTCGAAGCCAATGTATCCTCTCGTTGTTTCACGGCCGAGTTGCGCATCGAGCGCTGGTGTCTGATCGTGCACAAGGCCACGCCAGGTGATTTCTTGTATGAAGTCCTTCTTTTTCATGGGCGACAAATATAAGTCGTAATGATCATTTTCAATTAACATAGACTAAATATTTATGGTACGTATGGTAAATATCTGTTTCACCCCGTTACTCGTTAAAAATATGTAAATGTTTTGCACGCCTCAGCGGAACAATTCTGGTACGAAGGTTGCCCAAAGTGACATATTCCCGTACCGCTTATCTCCTTAAAATTTTTATTATGAAAGCTTCTTTCATCGTCTTTTTCTTGCTCTTTGCCGGACTCGCCAGCGGCTGCCGGACGGCCTACGATAGCCAGGCAGACCGCGACCCGCGCGTCAACCTGCGTGACTTCAGCACTTATCGTGTAGAAGTAAAAGCCCCTCAGGACAGCGAAGGCCTCAACCTACTCGACACCGACATCAATCGCCAGCGCATTGCTTCGGCCATTCACGCACACATGCAAAACCGGGGCTTCACCGAACAGGGGGAAAAGCCCGAACTCATTGTCCGCTTTTCGATTCGGGAGCGCAATCGGCAGGAAACCCAGATGATGAATCCTAACCCCTGGTGGGGTTGGGGTTGGGGCGCTAACAACTATACCCGTCAGTACGACGAGGCCACCCTGGTGATTGAGGTAGTTAATGCCCAAACGCGCAAAATGGCCTGGCAAGGTTGGGCCAGGGGCGAATCGCGCCGGATACAGCGCAACCTCGATAATCGCATTCCCGAAATGGTCAGTGAGATTTACAAACGCTTCCCCGTGCCTGCGCAGCGCCGCAATGCCGACCCCATGGCCGTTCGCTAGCATATTTAACCCGGTTTTCGCCGGGTTTTTTTATGAAATGGCTATCAGTAAGTATGCCACGTAAGCCACGTATAACCCCACGAACACCCACCCGTGCCATCGTTGCATGGTATTGCGCCAAGCGACGAGCAACAGTAAAAGCACGAGGGCTATTCCGCCAATGGCCAAATCTACGTTGGCGGCCAGCGAATACGCCAATGGCTTAATCAGCGAGCCAGTGCCGAGCACAAACAGGATATTGAAGATATTCGAGCCTACTACATTGCCCACGGCTACGTCGGCATTGCCCTTGCGCGCGGCCACGACCGAGGTGGCCAGTTCGGGCAGGGACGTGCCCGTAGCGATGATTGTCAGGCCGATAACGGCTTCGCTCATACCCAGCCAGCGCGCTATCTCGACGGCCCCTCCTACTATCCACTGTCCTCCGACCACCAGACCGGCAATGCCTACTACCAACAAACCTACCGAACGCCAGATGGGCATCTCCGATACGGGATCGGTTTCCTCGGCGCGCCGGGCGCTGGTGAAAGTGTAGTACAGAAAAATGACGAAGTAGAGCGAGAGCACAATGCCGTCGCCCCGCCCCACCTGCGATACGGGTTGCCCATCGAACAAAAAATCGTTGGCCAGGGCACAGAACATCACGACTACCAGCAGGTTGAAGGGCAACTCGACCCGCACCGTATTGCGCTGCAAACGCAAAGGCACAATGGCCGACGTCACGCCCAGGATCATCAGCGTGTTGAAGATGTTGCTGCCCAACACGTTGCCCGCCGCCATTTCGGAGCTTTCTTCCAGATTGGCCATCACGCTCACGACCAACTCGGGGGCCGATGTACCCATTGATACCACCGTCAGGCCGATAACAATGTCGGAAATGCGCAGGCGTCGCGCCAGCGATGCCGCCCCCGCTACGAGCCAGTCGGCTCCGAAAATGAGGGCAAAAAAGCCTGCTACGAAGAGAACATAAGTCAGCATAGGGCGGCAAAGCTACGCTGAAGCAGGGAGTATTGACGCATTTCTGGTGATGACTAAATCACCAAAATTACTTAACATAAGTTTATATTTTTATTTCACATTTGGACAATCACTAACTTTTTCCCGCCATTTGCGATCTGTGAATATGGCCGACCTGCTGCAATTCACCGACCGGGGCATTTACTGCCCACCCGCCGATCTGTACATTGACCCTTGGCAGCCCGTAGCGCGGGCCGTCATCACCCACGCCCACGCCGACCACGCCACCCGTGGCCACGGCAGCTACCTGGCCCATACCCACGCCGAACAGATCTTGCGCCTGCGCCTGGGCGCCGATATTGACCTCCAGACCCTCGACTACGGCAAACCCCTCACCCACCGCGGGGTCACCCTTTCGTTGCACCCGGCCGGACACCTCTACGGCTCGGCGCAGGTGCGCGTCGAATACCTAGGTCAGGTATGGGTGGCTTCGGGCGATTACAAAACGACGGAAGACGGGCTGGGCGTGCCCTTCGAGCCCGTGCGCTGCCACGCCTTCATCACCGAATCTACCTTCGGGCTGCCCGTTTTTCGCTGGGCGCCCGAAGCCGACATCTGGGCAGAAATCAATGCCTGGTGGCGACACAACCAAGCGCAGGGACTCGCTTCGGTGCTGTGCGGCTACGCCCTGGGCAAAGCCCAACGGTTGCTGGCCGGGCTGGATCGCACCCTCGGCCCGGTGTACGTCCACGGGGCGGTGTTCAACGTCAACGCCGCCCTGCGTACCGACGGCTTGCCGCTGCCCGAACTGCCCTACGCCGCGGCCGACCTACCCAAAGATACCTGGCGGCAAGCCCTGGTAGTGGCACCGCCCTCGGCCTTGGGTTCGACGTGGCTACGGCGCTTTGCGCCTTTTGCCACGGGTATGGCCTCGGGCTGGATGCAACTGCGGGGCCACAAACGCCGCCGCGCCGCCGACCGGGGCTTTGTGCTCTCCGACCACGCCGACTGGCCCGGACTCAACGCTGCCGTGGCCGCCACCGGGGCCGAGCGCATCTTCGTCACGCACGGCTACACGGCGGTTTTTGCCCGCTGGCTGCGCACGCAGGGCTACGACGCCCACGAAGTGCAGACCCGCTACAGCGGCGAAACAGCCGAGACAACCGAGGCGGGCGCGCATAACGAAGAGGATGTGGGGGTAGGCTGAGGTTCCGCCTCCATTCGTCAGAAAGTAAATTTCGCCATCTTCGCTCCCATTTCCGACGTGCTAATTTACCCAATATGAATTTTTGCAGCCATTGTGGCAGCGACCGCCTCGAACTGAAAATACCCCCACTGGACAGCCGCCCGCGCTACGTATGCGTCGCCTGCGGCACCATTCACTACGTCAATCCCAAAGTGGTGGTGGGCTGCCTGCCCGTGTACGAGGGTCGCGTGCTGCTTTGCCGCCGGAGCATCGAGCCGCGCAGCGGCCTCTGGAATCTGCCCGCAGGCTATCTCGAAAGCGGCGAAACGGCCGAAGAGGGTGCCCGCCGCGAAACCCGCGAAGAGGCTTGCGCCGACGTGGAAATCTTGCGCCTCCATACCCTCTACAACCTTCCCCACATTGACCAGGTGTACCTCTTCTTTCTGGCCAGGCTACACCAACCTACCTTCGGCGTAGGCGAGGAGACCCTGGAAGTAGGCCTGTTTGCCGAAACGGAAGTGCCTTGGCAAGACATTGCCTTCAGTTCGACCGAGTTTGCCCTGCGGCACTATTTTGCCGAACGCGAAGCCCGTACCGTGCACCTGGGGCGACTCGTCCGCTAGCCAACAAGTTTTCTTTATCTTCGGGGCGCCAAACAACCATTCGTGCGCGCTTCCTGACGCGTGTTTCTGCTCTATGTTCATTCATGCCATTGCTCACTATGTACCCACCGAAGTTGTCAACAATGCGTATTTCCAGCACCTCAATGGCCTGACCGACGAATGGATCACCGAACGTACGGGCATCCGCGAACGCCGCCGGGCCGCCGCTCACGAGAACACCAACACCTTGGCCCTGTCGGCACTGGAAGCCTTGCTGCCCCAGCTTGCACGGCCCGTTCAGGAAATTGACCTCGTGGTGGGCGCCACCTACACGCCCTACGATACCATCTACACCCTGGCCCACGCGGCCCAGCGGCACTTAGGCCTGGGGGCTGTCCCGGTGGTGTCCATTTCTTCGGCTTGCTCGTCGCTGCTCAACGCCCTCGAAATTGTGGAAGGCTACTTTGCCATGGGCAAGGCGCGGCAAGCGCTGGTGTTGGTGGCCGAGCACAACACGCGCTTCAGCGACCCGCACGACGCCAATGCGGGGCACTTGTGGGGAGATGGGGCCGCCGCCCTGCTGCTGGGGCCCGTGGCACAAAGTCCTCGCGACTGGGAGGTGCTCGACCTGATGACGGCGGGCGCTGCCCACGTGGGCAAGGCCGACGAAGCCGTGGTGCTGCGCCCGGTGGACGGCGGTTTTACGATGCCCTACGGGCGGGACGTGTTCCAGCAAGCCTGTCTTTACATGGCCGAAGGCACCCAACAACTGCTGGCGCGCCGCGACCTGACCGTGGACGACCTGACCTATTTTGTCCCCCACCAAGCCAACTGGCGCATCAGCCGGCAGGTGATGCAACGCCTCAGCCTCACCGAAGACCAGGTGTTTTCCAATATTCAGTACCTGGGCAATACGGGCTGTGCGGGCGCGGCCATTGCCCTGTCGGAAAATCGGGAACGCGTGCAAAAAGGCGACTTGCTGGCCGTGAGCGTGTTTGGCGGGGGCTATTCGTTCGGGGCCATGCTGCTGCGCGGCTGAGGCGATTCGCCCCTACATGGCTGGTGCGGGCTGCTTGCCGATGCGCTCAATGACAATGTCCAGCTCCGTCTGACCTTTCAGCTCCACAAACAAATTGTCGGCCTGCGGCTCGATCCGCACTTGGCTGACGCGGATGGGCTGGGCCACAACATTCAGCTTGTCACCCGACTTGCCCTGCTCGATCCCTTCGTAGATCATATGCGGCAGCGAATCAATCAAATCCCCCAGGGGCAACACCAACTGGTTGGCCAAAAACGTAGCAATCTCTTCGTAAAAAAACTCGTTGCTGGTCTGGATGAGCCAGTTGCCCGACTTGGCCAATTCGTATTCGAAGCGCTGCACCCGCAAGCGACGCGAGAGCGTGTCGAAAGCGGGCAATCCCCGAAAGATCAGCTCGGCCTGGTAGTCGCCGGCAATGCGGGCGTCGAGGCGGATGCGGTGACCTTCGGCGCTCAGTTGCAGCGATTCGAGGCGCACGCGCTGGTCGGCCACCACCCACTTGCGCCCGCCGAGTTGGGTACGAAGCACGTCGTTGAGTTTGGCCCAGGGTAGCAATATTGGGGCCGTTAGCGCCAGCCCAACGGGCGCTTCGGCCAACGGCGAGAGCGCGGGCATCGGCGTGCGGGGCAGTTGCTGGGTAGTATCGGTAAGAAAAGTCAGCCGCACGTGAGCGCCCAGTTCGAGGTTGAGGGTATTGCGGGTGATTTCGATCTGTCGCAGGTTGAGGGCTTCGGGCCGCATGCTCATCCAGACAAACAGGTGTTGGCGGTTAATGATCATCGGCCTTTGCAGGCTTTCCCACGTCTTGGCCAGGGCCTTTCGCAAGTCCAGCTTGCGCGTTTCAGCGTCAATGAGGGCAACAATTTCGGCTTCGCGCTTGCGCAGCAGGCGCTCGACGGGCTCGGTCAGGTTGACTTTGAAAAGCCCCAGGTCGAGGGAAATATCTTCTTGCCACTCAAAATTATCGAAAGCCGTCTGTGTCTGGAGGTGCCATTCCGACCCCACCGCTACCCGACTCCGGCAGCGGATGGTGAGGGCACTGCTCAGGTTTTCTTTCTTTTTTTGCTTACGGCCATACACGTGAACGGCCAAGGGCACTTCCCAAACCATTTCGTTGCCCCCTTCTCCGCGCAATGTCACCTTACCCGCAAGCAGCACGTACACCGCGGGCTGGAGCCCCTGACGCGGGCGACGGACGAGCGTATCGGGCAGACGCCCGTTGAGCAACCGCTCGAACTCGGCGAGGGGAAACTGCAGCGGCAACAGCACCTGCGAGACGTCGGTATCAGCCAGCGCGCGCGCGGGCGCGGCGGCCTCGCGGCGCACTTTGCGCCCAGAAGCATCATCACCGCAGGCCACGAGCCCAAAAAAAGTTATCCCCCAAACGAGGGCATTAGTCAGTGTAAAAAATGAGCGCATGCGTCAAAATATAATAAATAGTAAGTGTGATAACTCCGTCTATGACTTTCGGTTGCCTGCCTTTTGCCCACACGGCTACAGCGCCGGTACGTGCATCTGGGCACAACGAAAGTGCCCCTGCGGACAAGCGCGGTAGCCGTGCAAGCCACACGGGCGGCAATCCAGCGCGTGCGGCGTCTGAACCAGCGTGGTGCGATCGGAAAGCGGCGTAAAACCAAATGCGGGCACCGTCGAGCAGAAAATGGCCGTAACGGGGGCGTTCATGGCCGAGGCCATGTGCAGCGGCGCCGAGTCGTTGACGTAGTTCATGCGGGCCCCCTGCATGAGCGCCGCCGAGGCCAGCAGACTCAGCTCGCCGGCCAGGTTGAAAACCTGTGGGTGCCGCGTGGCCGATGCCAACTGGTCGCAAAAGGCCCGGTCGGCCGGGCCACCCAGCAGCAGCACGTCGAGCTCGGGCGTGGTGCGGTCGAGCAAATCGGCCCACTGCGCCAAGGGCCATTGCTTGGTAAACCAGACCGACGTGGGCGCCAGACAGATGTAGGGGCGCGGCCGGACGGCAGCCGCGTACTCCTCGGCAGAAGGATAGAGGCGGGGGCGCACGAAACTGGCATCGGTCAGCGGCGTAATCAGGGCCAGGTTGCGGCTCACTTCGTGTACGAACTGTTCGTCCGTACCGAATACGTGCGGAATCCGGGTGTGATAAAAGCGACTGAGCGGGTTTTTGTCGAAGCCAATCACCTGCCGGGCGCCCGCTCCGAGGGCCAGCATGCCCGACGTAAAGAACCGCTGGAGGTTGATGGCCAGGTCGTAGTCTTCCCGCCGCCACTGGCGCACGAGTTGGGCCGCACTGCGCCACTTCTGGCTTTTGTTCCAGATCCAGACCCGTCGCACGTGCGGATGCTGGCGCAGCAACCCCTCGTTGCCCTTCCGCAAAACAAAGTCGAGCGCCGCGTTGGGAAAGTGCGCGTGCAACTTCTCGATCAGCGGCGTGGCCAGCACCACGTCGCCCAAAAAGGCCGTCTGTAACAGCAGAATTCTACGCATGGTCGGTTGGGCTCGGCCCTCTTGGCTGCACGGGGCAAACACCCGGACTACTGGGGAGGCGTGCGCGCCCCGGGCGGTGCCGGGTCAGCGGTGGCGGGCTGCTCTTCGGTTTCTTCTTCCTCGCCTTCATCGCTGTCCTCTTCTACCTCTTCAGGCCGGGGCGGAAATATCCAGTTGCCCGTCAGCTTGCGAAAGCTATCGAAATTTTTGCGGTGCGCAATGCCAACGCCGATCACGTCAATGGCACCCGCCGTGGCCCCGCCCGCAGCGGCGTTTTGCATGTTGAGCCGGCGGAAAAACTTGAGGTTGACGTTGCCTTCGCGGTTGAGGCGGTATTCAACCACTACGTCGCCCACCACGGCCGACACCTGCCCTTGCTGCCCCGACGCGGCGGGCTCGTTGCCCAGCAAGTCGCCGCTACCCACCTGCACCCGCACCCGGTCGTTGAAAAGGTTCTTCGACAGGTTGACGCGCAGGTTATCACCCTGCCCTTCGGTGATGTCTTTACTCTCGGCCGAACGATAGTCCACTCCCACCTCTACCCCGCCCAGGTAGCGGTCCGAAAGGTTGTTCAACTGACTGCTCATCAGTTCGCTCACGCTCTGGTCTATGCGCTGCGCCACGGCGTTGCCACTCCCGCTACCTACGTCGCCCCGCCCGTCAATGGGCAAAAAGCGGTTGAGCACGATCAGGCCAAAGACCTGCTTGTTGAGTTCGGATGGCTCGCGGTTGATCACGTCAATGAGGTAGTCGAAATTGGAAAACTGCGTCTCTGCGGCCTGAATACCGAAACTGATCTGAGGCGTGAAGAGCTCTCCTTCCATCTTGAGCAGCACCTCGACGGCCCGGCGTTGCTCGGCGTCTTCGGGGGCCAGTTGCTTGGACGACACCACCGTCTGGTACACGGCCGTCAGCCCCAGTTCGATGTCGGTAGGCTCGCCCTGGAAGCGAATGGTGCTGTTTTCCCGAATGGCAAACGTGCGCGGCAGGGCCGGGATAAAGTTCATCTGATATTCGCCTTCGGCGATGTTGTAGGTGCCCACGATGCTCAGGTCGCCGGCGGGCCCCATCTCGACGGCCAACCGCGCGCTGCCCCGCAGGTTGCGCAACTGGTCATTGTTCTTTTCATCAATCACCACGTTGAGCGCCGCTTCGGGTTCAATCTCTACGTTGGCCCGCAGCGTGATGCCTGTCACCACCGCGGTGGCCACCGTCAGGCTGTCTTCGGCCTGCTGCAGAGAATCGAGTTCGGGCAAGCCTACGCGTTTGAAATTCACCGTACGCCCGTCCACCAGGCTGATGTAGCTGGCCTGCTCAATGTCGCCCGCCTCGGTATCTACGCTTAGCCAAAAATTGGTTTCGCGCCCCAGGCGCACCTGGCTTACGTCCACCAACAAATCCGACAGCGGTCCCGTCACGGCCAAGCGCAGGTCGGGGCGCAGCTCTCCCCAAGCCACCGGGTTGTCGAAACGCGATACGTTGAGCAGCCGAAAGCCATCGGCCCTGAATTGGAGGTCGAACGTGGGGTCGGTCAGCTCAGCGTAACTGATCGAACCCGTCAGGACGGCCTCGTTGCCCAAGTCATCGCCCAGCGTAAACTTCCGAAAGCGGATGCGCTGGCCTTCAAAATCCATCTTCTGATTAGAGAAATTGTAGGCGACGCCCGTGGCTACGGGGCGGATGAGGGTATTGTCGCTAAACTGCAACGCGCCTTCCACGCGCGGATCGGTGGTGCTGCCGCGGATGGCCAGTTGCCCCGTCAGGCCGCCCGTTAACTTCTTGACCGTTTCGGACAGAAAGGGCTGAAACGCGCCGAAGTCCAGCCGCCGCAGATCCGCCTCCAGGTCCAGGTCGTCGGGCTGGTCGCCGTCGGCCAGTTCGTAGCGGCCCGTCACGCGCAGGTCGTAGGGCTGGCCCTGGGCCGTGAACATGAGTTGCAAGTCGCCCTCGTCGAAGCGCTTGCCCGCTTCGAGGCGCAAGTCGCCCAGCAAAAGCGTGTCGGCGCGGAGTCCGTCAATGCTCACTTCGGCGTCCACCCGTTCGAGGTCGAAGACATTGTCCACCCGCACGTGGGCGTTGAGTTCGCCGTCCAGTTTGTATTCCCCTTGCCCGGCCAAGCTGGCCAGCATACCGATCGAAAACTGCTCAATATCGGCCCGCAGGCGGGTAATATCGGGACGTCTGGGTACGGGTTCGGTGTAGATGCGCAGCCGCTGGTCTTCCTGCCGGATTTCCACGTTGCGCACTTTCAGGTAATTGGGGGCATAGGTGATTACCCCGTCGTCGGGAATCGTCAGCGCCATTCCCTCAAAAAAAGCCTCCGACTGATTTACTTCCAGCCGAACGGTATCCGCGCGCAGCACCAGCATTCCGTTGAGGTCGGCACTGGTCTGGGCCGTGGTGTCCACGTCGGCCAGTTGCAACCGAAAATCCACCTCGTCGCCCCGCACCACGCCGCTCAGCGACGGGTCGGCCATGGCCTGCGCCTCGGAAAGCCGAAACACATCGGCCCGTAGTGCATAGTGCAGCACCGAGTCCGTCCGGACTTTCGTACTGAACCGCCGCACCTGCTGCGCCCCGAAGTCGAGGCGGGGCACTTCCAGGTCAAGGCGCAACTGGTCGTCGGCCGAGGTGTACTCAAAAGCAAACGGAATGGGCGCACCAATGCGCAACTCGGGCACGAAGGCTTCCACAATGGCCGGATTAGCCCTTATTTCTCCGTTCAGGCGCAGGGTCTGGTTGGCCGTCGGTATGCGCGGGGGCGGATCCAGAAAAGTAAGGTAGCGGTGCAGGCTGCCCGCTAGGGCGTCGGGCAGGTCTTCGACCGTAAAGTCGCCCGTCACGAACAGGCGCATGAAATCGGCCGACACCTCCAGGTAGCGCGTGTCGTTGTTGCGGGCGCTGAGCACCAGCGAATCGTTGACCAGCGTGCGCTCGCCCACGCGCAACACCAGATTGCGGATGGCCGCCGTACCCGTCAGCGTGTTGGGGTCGAAGCCATCGAACTGGCCCTCACTGCGCAGGGCCACCACCATCAGGCTGTCCACCAACTGGAGGGCCTGCAAATCGGCCCGCTCCAACCGCACGTCCCAGGCCAGCAATTCCTGGTTCAAGTCCACCTCGGCCTCCGCGCGGAGCTGCAAGTGGGGGTCTTCGCTGCTAACGGTGGCCCGCCCCCGGTCGTTGACCAGGCGCGCATCGAGGTAAATATCCCGGTAGTCGTAGCCCAGCGCCCCGAGCCGCTGCACGTGCACCTGGGCCGTATCGAGCCGAAAGCCCGTCGGCGCATTTTCGAGGGCCACGTAGCCGTCGAGGCTCAGGCGGCCCAGTCCCGCTTCGGGGCCGAGCACGGCGGCCAGGTCAAACTGATTGGCCACCAGCGTGCCCGCAAAAGCCTGCCGTTCGAAGTCGGGGCTAAGCCCCAGAGTAAAGTCCGAACCGAGCCTACCGGCACCGCTGCGCAGGTTTACTTCGCCGCGCAGGTCGCGCAGATAGCCTTTTATGCTCGCCGTCAGGGTCAGCGTATCGAGGTTTTCGAGGGCGGCGGGGCGGTCTTCGGGGCTGAGAAAAGCCTGGAGAAAGGCCGTCCGGACGCGCAGGGGCACAATTTCCAGATCGGCGTACAACTCGGCGGGGTCAGTCAGGTGGCGGGCCTTGCCATCGGCCCGGAGGCGCACCTGGTCGTCGAGGTCGAAGCCCAGCTGGTCAAGGGTCAGTTCTCCGCCTTCCAGCCGCACCTCGCCGCTCAGGTACAATTTGCGGCCCCGCAGGGCCACCAGCGAGTCGAGGTCGGGGGCAAAAAAATAGGCGTCGCGCATGGCCAGCGAGTCGCCATCAAACTGCGCCCGCAAGGTCAACGTGTTGAGCACATCGTCGGCCCGCAGGTCGTCCAGTTCGACGCGCAGGGGCTGGCTCAGGTGCGAGTGGCCCGTTTGCAGTTCGGTAAGTTCGGCCACCATGCCGGGAAAGTCGCCCCGCAACTGCAGGGCCAAGCGTTGCAGTTCGAAGCCGCTGCGCTCGCGAAAGCCAAATTCGGCCACCGTGGCCCGCACGGTCGAATCGCCCAGTTGCACGTCGTCGAGGGCCAAGCGCAAATCCGACACCACCAAGTGGTTGAAGTCCATGCCCCGCGCCGCAGTGGTGTCGCGCGTGTCGTAGGTGAGGTGCACATCGGCAAAGCGCAGGCGGTCGAGGGTCAGCCCGAAGCCCGACAGAAAGGCCGTGGTGGTATCAGTAGTGGCCGTGTCGGCGCGCTGCGCCGCGGCCAGGGCCACCGAGTCAACCAGGGACTCGCCCACCTTGCGCTGGCGAAATACCACGCGCAGGCCCTCGACATCAAAGCGGCTGACGTGCGGGTGCAGCGCGTCGAGCCCCAGCGTGCGCAGGTCCAGGCGCAAGTCTTGCAGGTGTGCCCGCAGGTCGTCGCCCGTCGAGTCGTCACGAAATTCGAGGCGAATGTCGGTCAGTTGCAGCGACTCCAGGTCGAACGACCAGGCCGAGGCCGTGGTGTCGGCGGGGGCGGC
>DAIMZG010000029.1:0-15535 GCA_036734065.1 Catalimonadaceae bacterium | reverse complement strand
CTCCGGCAAGAAATCCTCGATTTTGCACCCGACTACGTGTTTCACCTGGCGGCCCAGCCCCTGGTGCGCTATTCCTACGCCCACCCGCTGGAGACGTTTGCCGTCAACGTAATGGGTACGGCGCACGTGCTAGAGGCCGTCCGCCAACTCGAAAAACCCTGCGTGGTGGTGTGCATCACCACCGACAAGGTCTATAAGAATCTGGAGTGGGTGTATCCCTACCGGGAAACAGACCGCCTCGGGGGCCACGACCCGTACAGCGCCAGCAAGGCCGGAGCCGAAGTGGTTATTGACAGCTACCGCCAATCGTACTTTGCGCCTGCGCAGGGCGGCCACCACGGCAAGGCCCTGGCCAGCGCCCGGGCGGGCAACGTGATTGGCGGCGGCGACTGGTCGGCCGATCGCCTGGTGCCCGACATCATGCGGGCCCTGCAGCACGACCAGGCCGTTACGGTGCGCAACCCGCAGGCCGTTCGGCCCTGGCAACACGTGCTCGAACCCCTGGCGGGCTATTTGCAACTCGGGCTGGCCTTGCGCGCCCAGCCGGAAATCTTTGCCGATGCCTGGAACTTCGGACCACTGCCCGAAGATGCCCTCACGGTCGAGGACCTGGTACGCATTGCGGTGCGGGTGGCGGGCCGCGGGTCGTACACCACGCCGACCCTGACGGCCCAACCGCACGAGGCGCACCTGCTGCGCCTCGACGTCAGCAAGGCACAAGCCGAACTGGGCTGGCAGCCGCGCTGGCGTGCGGCGCAGGCCGTCGAGTTGACCGTGCGCTGGTACCAACAGTTTTGGCAGAATGCCGATATGCGCGCTTGTACGGCTGAACAGATTCACCATTATCAAGAGGCTCATGCAACTCCAACCGCTTGACATTGCGGGTGCTTACCTGCTCGAGAACTTTGTGGCTACCGACCACCGGGGCACGTTCGTGAAGACCTTTCACGCCGACATCTTTGCCGCCCACGGGCTAGACACACAGTTTCAGGAGGGGTATCACTCCGTATCGGGGCCCAACGTGCTGCGGGGTATGCATTTCCAACTGCCGCCCCACGACCACGCCAAGCTGGTGTACGCCGTGGCGGGCCGCATCCTCGACGTTATCCTCGATTTGCGTGCGGATTCGCCCACGTACGGAAAGTCACTGGGTATTCAACTCGATTCGTTCCGGCAGTCGGTGTACATTCCCCGGGGTTGCGCCCACGGCTTTGCTGCCCTCGACGCCCACAACATCGTCATGTACCTGGTGTCGAGCGTGTACACGCCCGAGGCCGATGCGGGTATTCGTTGGGACTCGTTCGGCTTCGACTGGCCCGTAAAAAATCCCGTCCTTTCCGATCGGGACGCGGCCTTTGGTACGCTGGCAAACTTTAAATCGCCTTTCTAATGAGAATCCTGATCACGGGTGGCACGGGTTTTCTGGGTCAGCGCCTGCTCCCTAAACTGCAGCCCCTCGAAGCGCAGCATACGTTTGCCCTTACGGTACGACAGCCGCAGACGCAGTTGCCCTATCGGCAAATTGATACGCGCGAAGACCTGGCCGGACAAGTGGCCGATTTCGCGCCGGAAGCCATTATCCATCTGGCGACGTACTTTACGGTACGCGACGATCAGGCCTCGGCTGCAGCCCTCTTCGAAGCCAACGTGCTGTTTGGCACAGCCCTTCTGCAAGGAATTTCACAAAACAATCATCTAAGATATTTTGTGAACGGAAGCAGTTTTAACGAATTTTATGACAGCCAAGGCGCCCTAAATCCCACCAATCTGTACGCAGCCAGCAAGACCAGTTTTCGCTTTGTGTTAAAATATTTTCAAGATATTCTTAATTTTAAGAGCATTCACGCCGTTATCTATTCGTTATACGGCGGAGGAGATCGCAATAAGAAGGTGCTAGATTATTTGATCGAGTCGCTGGATGCGCCCGAGCCTATCGGCTTTTCGGCAGGTTGGCAACGTTTGGACTTTATTCACGTGGAAGACGTGAGTGATTTTTTAATACACCTGCTCGCAAAGTTGGATACCTTATCGGCACCCGAAACTGATTTCCACGTAGGCACCGGTACGGCCACCAATCTGCGGGAAATCGCCGAGTTGTTAGCAGAAATCACGGGCAAAACGCCGCGCGCCGAGTGGGGTGCGCGCGCTGATCGTCCCAAAGATACCATCCACGCCGTAGCGCCCATCACTGCTACGGTTACGCAACTGGGCTGGCGACCCCAAATTGACCTCAGAACTGGCCTTACCCAATTGCTCTACCCCTAATTTTTATCATTAAAATATTTTTTAGAAAGATGAAAAATGTTACCCACGAAAGTGCCCTTCAGCACCTGCGCGAAGTAGCGCACGCACGCGCTACCAAAACCATCGTGCCGGGTCAGGACTACATTCCCGTGACGGGCAAGGTGCTCGACGCCGACGACCTGCTGATGGGCGTGGATGCCGTGCTGGATGGCTGGCTAACCACGGGCCGCTTTGGCCCCGAGCTGGAAACCAAACTGGCCGAGTGGATGGGCGCCAACTACGCCTTTCTGGTCAACTCGGGCTCTTCGGCCAACCTGACGGCTTTCTACGCGCTGACCTCGCCCAAGCTGGGCAAGAAAGCCATTCGCCCCGGCGACGAGGTGATTACGGTCGCCGCCGGCTTCCCGACCACCGTCAACCCCATGATTCAGTTTGGCTGCGTGCCGGTCTTCGTGGATATTGACATTCCGACCTACAACATCATTGCCGACCGCATCGAGTCGGCCATTACGCCCAAAACGCGCGCCATCATGATGGCCCACACGCTGGGCAATCCGTTCAACCTCGGCGTAGTGAAAGCCCTGTGCGAAAAGCACGACCTCTGGCTCATCGAAGACGACTGCGATGCGCTGGGCGCCACCTACGAAGGCAAAAAGACGGGCACCTGGGGCGATCTCTCGACGCTTTCGTTCTACCCGGCTCACCACATTACGATGGGCGAGGGCGGGGCCGTCATGGTCAATAACCTTCGCTTGCGCCGCATTGTGGAAAGCTTTCGCGACTGGGGACGGGACTGCTGGTGCGTGCCCGGCACAGACAATACCTGCGGCAAACGCTTCGACTGGAAGTTGGGCCAGTTGCCCCGGGGCTACGATCACAAATACACCTATTCGCACATTGGCTTCAACCTGAAGGTGACCGATATGCAAGCGGCCATCGGCCTGAGCCAACTCGGCAAGGCCGATCATTTTATCGCCCGTCGGCGCGAAAATCACCGGGCGCTCTACGAACGCTTCAAGCAATTTGAAGAACACTTCATCTTGCCCGAAGCCACGCCCAATGCCGACCCGAGTTGGTTTGGTTTTATGCTCTCGGTGCGCCCCGGCAGCCCCGTTGATCGTCGAGAAGTGGTGCAGTACCTAGAAAATAACAAGATCGGTACGCGCCTGCTCTTTGCTGGCAACCTGTTGCGCCAGCCCGCCTACCAGCACATTGAGCACCGCGTGGTGGGTGACCTGGAAAATACGGACTTCGTAATGAACCACGCGTTCTGGCTGGGAGTGTGGCCCGGCCTGGAAAGCGCGCACTTCGACTACATCGAGGAAACCGTTCGCCAGTACATCCGCGAGAAAGAGATGGTCGCTTCCAGCTGATTTCAGACGTGACGGTGCCTGGCACCGTCACGTTGCTTTACGCCCAGCCATGAAAGAAAAACATTTTTTTGTTGCCGCCTTGGCGCTGGTGCTGCACAATTTTTCAGGATTGCTGCCCGGCACGCTCATCAAGGTCTATCCCGTGCTGCTGCTCGGCACGGCCGCCTACTACTTTTCGGGGCGTCAGAAAGGCACCATTGGGCTGGGCACCGCCCGCCTGGACAGCGGCTTGCTCTGGTTCGGTATCCTGATGGGCCTGCTGCTGCTCAACCTGGTACGCAGCAACCTGCCGGGTAGTACGGTGGTCGGTACTGTCAATGTGATCACCACCATTGTGCTACTGCTGGCAGTGGTGTATGCTTTTGCCGAAAGGCAATTTCAGCTCCACGCCGAAGCGGGTTTCGGGCATAACTTCCGGCGGGTGAGTATGCTGCTGCTGTCCGTGCCGCTGGTGCTGATTATGTATAACCTGGCGACTTTTATTCTCTTTCCCAACAATGCACCACTGGCCGTGGAAGGCTTTGAGGCCACGCACGCGGTCATTCTCAAGGGTCTGACTGGCATCACCGTGATGAAGCGCGTGATTCCTTTCTCGTGGGATCAACCCAATGCGCTGGGGGGCTTTACTGGTGCAGGTTTGCTCATGTGCCTGACGGCGCTCACGTTTGTGCGTACGCCGCGACTCCGCAAGTACTTGTACGTAGTTGCCCTGAGCGCCCTTGTACTGTTGCTACTCATTGACTCGCGCGCCAACTTTTTTAACCTGGCCGTGGCGGGCGCTGTAGTATTCTTTTGCGTGCGCAGCAAGCAACTCAAGCCCGTCTATGCACTAGTGTTCACCCTGCCGGTACTGCCGACGCTCTTTCTCCTCTTCACCCAGTTTGCTGCCCAAGTAGATTTCCTCAATCAGTTTTCGCGCCGCGAAAATGACCTGGCCACGGGCAACTCGCGGAAAGAGATATGGGAAAACTGCCAGGCCGTACTCAACGATTTTCAGTTTGACCATTTGTGGGGTTACGGACATTATGGCCACATGGCCTCGGGCGTGGCCGATCGCTACGCCCACGTAACGGGTGGCTGGGACAACAACGTGGTGGCGCACAATGTCTATTACCAAACCGTATTCGACATGGGCTACTTGGGCGTAGTCGCCCTGATGGCCGTGCTGCTGATCGTCCTGCGGGCGGCGGGCCAACTCTGGCGGGCAGGCCACCGCGAAGTGCTTCTCTTCGTGGCTTTCATCGCCTACTTTGTAGTGTCAGGTACGTCCGAATCAGTCTTCAACTTTTATAACAAGCACTATACACTCTTAACTTTGCTTTATCTTTTTTGGGTAGTGCTGGCTGCTCAGCATTTGCCCAAGCCTTCTCCGTCTGCCCCGCATCCTCAACGTTCTGCTCATGCGCGTACTGATATCCGCGTACGGGTGTAACCCGGCCAAAGGAGGGGAAAGTCAGAAAGGATGGTACTGCGGCCGCCTCCTGGCCGAAAGTGGCCACGAAGTGTGGTGCCTAACCACCCGCTGGGGCGAAGCCGCGCTGCGGGATTTCCAGCAGCGTCATCCTCAACCCAACCTGCACTTTGTTTATGTAGATGTGCCCACTTGGGTCGAGAAAGCCTACGTCAACGATGCCGGCGTGTACTTACACTACCTGGTCTGGCAACAAATGGCCTTGCGCCGTGCCCGCACGCTAGACAGCAAACTGGACTTCGACGTGGTGCATCACCTGTCCTACGGAAGCTTGCAACTGGGTACGCCCTTGTGGCGACTGGGCAAGCCTTTGGTATTTGGCCCCGTGGGCGGCGGCCAGTTTCCCCCGCCGCAGTTTCGTGCATTTTTTCACGGTCATTGGGGCAAAGAATGGCTACGCAAGCAAATCAGCGACCTGCTACGCCGTTGCAATCCCGATGCCCGCCAGGCTGTACGTCGAGCGGCCCTGGTCCTGACTACCAATCGGGAAACCCGCGACATGGCCCGCCAGATGGGCGCCCGACGCGTAGCGTACTTTCTCGATGCGGGCCTGCCCGATCATTTCTTTTCTGATCGGCGCGTGCCCCCACCTGCCGATGCACTGCCCGTCCTCAAGTTGTTGTGGGTGGGGCGCATTCTACCCCGCAAAGGGCTTTCGCTGGTGCTAACCGCACTGGGACGCGTACCCGCCGAGGTTCCTTTTTCGCTGACCATCATCGGGCACGGCCCGCTCGATAGTTCTGTCAAAGAATGGATTGCAGGTGCTGGCCTCGAAGGCAAGGTCAAGTGGCTGGGCAAAAAATCTTGGCAAGAGGTACAGACCGCTTACAAACAACACGACGCTTTCATTTTTTGTAGCCTGCGCGACTCGTTCGGCGCGCAGTTGCTCGAAGCCATGGCCAGTGGCCTGCCCATTCTTACCCTGAGCCTGTTTGGCGGCCGCGACGTGGTACCGCCGGGCGTGGGCATCAAGGTGCCCGTGACGGATCCGGACACCACCCTCACGGCCGTCGCCCAGGGTGTCGTGCGCCTGGCCCATCACCCTGCTAAGCGGCAGCAGATGGGGCAGCGCGGCTACGAATTTGCCCAAACGCACATGTGGCAAGCCAAGGTGCGCAGGTTCGAGGCTTTTTACCGACAAATGGTGAAACAGTGAGTACGCACGGGCGAGTGCATCCGTTTGGGGACGTAAGGCACTGCCAATCGGTGCCTACAGTGCGCTTTGCGACGATTTTCGGGGAACGATGGGCGATCCAAAGAAAAGCTCCCGAAAACGGAAATACGTGCTGGTTACTGTCCAGGCAGCCGTCTCGCGCAGTAATGCCCATATCCAGCGGGGTGCTAGCCACCACCGCGACGGCAGGCGCCGGACGTTGACAACCCCCAGTTTGCTGTCCGTAGGCCACGCGCGTTGGTAGAGCCACCCGCTGCGGCGTGCGTGCAGGCCCATCGAGCAAAGGTTGGCCGACGCGGTTACGTCGGCACTGTCTAGCCACTGCCGCAACCGATTTGCCGCCGCGTGCGTGCGGAAAACAGCCACGTCAGACACGGGCAAGGCCGTAATAACCGCTTCGGGCATTTGCAGGTATCCGAGGCGCAGGGCAGTTAGCTCGGCCAGCGTGGCCGGCTGGGGTTCCCGGCGGTATTCATCGTAGAACTGATATTCGTACACGGCACCGCTGCCGAGCGCAGGTACGGACTCGCCGTCGAGGACAATGCCGCGCACCAGCAGATTGCGGTCTTCGCCCGGCGCTACCGGGTGGTGGTTATTGGTGTAGTGCAGAGTCACTTTATTGACCATCGTGGTGTCGAGCGCAAAGGAATAGGAGCGCATGCGGCTACTTGTCTGCGCCGCGCCTGCCCGTAGCGTATCGTTGATCCACACCTCAAAATGGGCAAACTCACCCTCACCAGACGTCCCGTAGGCCTCTACCGCCAGGCGTTGCACTGCTCTGGCCTGAGGCAGCGCGAAGGTGAGCCGCCCGTTGTGTCCCATCTGGCTAATACGCTCATCGTGCGGGCCGCCCACCACCAGCACCTGCGTGTAATTTCCCCGCTCGTATTCGGTCGCCACGGCGGGCAACACCGATTCAGGTAACCATCCTTCTACAACGAGCCATTGTGCGCTTGGCTCGGGAGCGTGCATGCTGAGGTAATGCGCCGTATGGTCGGCACCCCAACCAAAAGCCATCAGCAGCAAAACTCCCAGGAAAAATTGATACTTCTTCCGAGCGTACCGGCTCATACTGCCGTTGTCGGCTCTAGCGTATGCAGGTGTGTCGGCAGGCGCTTTTGCAACTGATCAAGTTGCAGGGCCACTTCCGCCTCGAACTGATCTTTTAGCTGCCGAATCTGCTGCTGGTGATATTCAAAGCGCGCGACCGCTTCCCGCACGGCGCGGGCCACTGCGTCGGTTTCGTTGCGCACCAACAAAACTTTATCGCCGTAGAGGCGGCGGGTAGTCTGGATGTCCGATACGATCAGAGGCACTTCAAAGGCGATGGCTTCGGAGGCGCCGCTGGGCTGCGTGCCTTCGCGGGAGGTCAGCACGATGGCGCCCTGCGCCCGGGCGTAGAGCTGATTGAAGTCCGGCTCGGCCAGAAAGCCCGTGAAGACCACGTTGGCGGGTGCCGATCGGCGCAAGGCTTCGGGCAGTTTTTCGGCAAACCAGGTGAAAGCATAGCGTATTTCGGGCGTCTGCCGGGCCGCCGCAAAGAGCATCTCCAGTGGCTCGTCGCTGGCAAAACTGCCCGGCACAATTACGTAGGGGCTTTGCCCGAGTACCATCCCGGCAATCTGAACGGGCGGCGCCCCCAATTGCGGGCGGGGCAGCGGGTCGCGCACCACCACGTAGTCGAGTTGCAGGGCTTCGGCGTACGGCACCAGGTCGTGGTTGTGAATCAGCACGGCATCGGCACGGCGCAGTAAAGTCTTGGCGAAGGGCCAGCGAATCCAGTGGCCGTCGTAGAGCATCGTATTGTGACAGTCGGCCACGTAGGCCGCTCCCGAAAAGCGCTGGTAGAGCCAGGCAGCGTACAAAAGCGGGGTTGGTGCTACTTGCACGTACACGCAGGCCGGACGCATCGTCCACAAATCACGGAGGGTACACACCCATTTGGGCACGTACGAGATCACCTTGCGCAAGAAAGATTTTTCTTCCCAGCGGTAGTGATAGAATCGCACGTCTAGGTCGAGGTGATCGCCCAACGAAACGGCCCGTCGCTGGTAGGCTACCCAAGCCAGGTACAGGTTACGCTTGCGCTGCTGCATATTGTCGCGTGGTAAAAGCACGTCTGCACATATCTAGAAGTCCGGTTACGGCAATTTTCACGTAAGGAATAGACCAAAAGAACCACCAAAAAGGCCCGCCGTGTAGTTGGGTAAAGGTGCGCCAGTCTGCGCGGTGTAACCCTTTGATGGAATTGACTTCTTGCCAGCGCTGGCGCAGGGTCAGGCGCCGATCCGTCCAGCGTGTGCTCAGCGGATTCTCGTCGCAACGCCCCACGTGCTGGCCGGGCGTATAGACCTGACACCCGGCACGGCGGGCACGCAGTCCGTAGTCCACGTCTCCCCAGCGGTGGTGGTAGGCCGGCTGGATATTGCCAATGCGGCGCACCACCTCGCGGGTGAAGAGCACGCAGTTGCCGCACATGGTAGTGCAGGGCTGTACCTGGCCGTTGGGTTCTGCTACTCGGTACCGAAAAGGGTGCCAGCGGCTGGTGCGCTGATAGCCTCCATAAGAAGTCTGGCGGGTCTGCGCGTCGTAGGTAGCCCCCACCCAAACACTGGTGGCTTGCGCTTCGGCAGGCAATTGTCCGTAGGCCTCCAGCAGCATCTGCAGGGCACCTTCATCCAGCAGGGTGTCGTCGTTGAGCCAGAGATAAAAGTCGTGGTCGGCTGCAAAGGCTACTTCGGCGGCGCGGTGCATGCCCCGATTCCAGAACAAGCTGCCATCGGCCGCAATCAGGTGTACGGTAGGGTACTGACTGGCCACCGCCGCACTGGTCTGGTCGGTGCTGCCATCGTCCACCAAATACACTTCCAGCCGATAGTCGGCGGGAAGTGCCTGCGCGTAGAGCCTGTCTAGGCAAGCCAATGTTTTGTCGCGCCGATTATGGCACGTCATAAGTACACCGATTGAATGCATACGGATAGCAAAAAATGTCAAGCCGCCGACGTTCATTCGTCCAAAGCAGGAAAGCCGCTTGCTTGTACTTTGGTTTCGAAGGAGGGTGTGCCGTAAAGGCGTCTGTACCACATTTGCCGGCCAATGAGCCAAATAAACCGAAAATTAGTACGAAAGTAACGACGCCACAAGCGCCGGGGGTCTTGCAGCAACCGATAGGCCCACTCCAGGGCCGCTTGCTGCACCCAGCGCGGCGGCCGTTGCCGCATACCCGCATACGTAAGAAAGGCCCCTCCCAATCCCAGCATACAAGAATGAATCTGTCCTTGGTGATTGGCCATCCAGATTTCCTGTTTGGGACAACCCAGTGCCACCAACAAGAAATCAGGATTCGCCCGATTGATCGTATTCACCACGTCCCGGTCTTCTTGGGGTGTCAGCGGGCGAAAAGGGGGGGCGTATTGCCCTACCACTTCCAAATCAGGGTATTCTTGACTGGCCTTGTTTACTATGGTATTGAGCACTTCGTCGGAGGCGCCATACAGAAAGACGGTCTTCTTACGGGCTGCGGCCTCCCTGAGCAAGACCGGAAGAAAGTCCATGCCCGCCACGCGGTCTTGCGGTTGCCGACGCAGCCACCCTACGGCCATGGCCACGGGCATGCCGTCGGGCGTCACGATGTCGGCATCAGCCACAATCTTTTCGAAAGCCGGATGCTGATAAGCCTCTACCAGCATGTGCACATTGGCAAAGCACACGTAGGAGGCGTCTTTTTGGCCAGGCAAACCGAGTATCTGCTCGGTGAGTGCCCCAAAGCTGCCGACCGAAACGGGTGTGCGCAACACATATTGAAAAAGTGGCGAAATTTTGGTGAACATTCGCTTAGATTTAGAGTAGAAAAAATATTCGATGTTTCATCGAAGAGCGTTCGGTGCTTCAATAGGCGTTTTCCTCTCCCTTGAAAATATTACGAACGGTCTGCCAGATAATTTTAATATCGAGCATCAGGCTCCAGTTTTCGATGTAGATCCGATCGTATTCCACGCGTTTCTGAATCATCTGGGCGTGCCGAACCTCGCCCCGAAAGCCGTTGACTTGCGCGTAACCCGTAATGCCCGGGGTTACGAACTGCCGCAGGGCGTAGCGATCTACGGTTCGGGAAAATTCTTCGACGTGCTGGAGCATGAACGGGCGCGGCCCCACTACGGACATATCCCCGAGCAACACGTTGATGAACTGCGGAAACTCGTCTAGACTGGTTTTGCGCAAGAATGCTCCAATACGGGTTACGCGCGGATCGTTTTTGGTGGCCTGCCGGGTTTCGTCGTCGTTGTCGGCGCGCATCGTACGAAACTTATAGCACAGGAAAAGCTTGTTTTTGCGACCCGCCCGCAGTTGTCGGAAAAGTACGGGGCCGGGCGACTCGATCTTAATGAGCAGGGCGATGATCAGGTAAAGGAAGGGGAAAATCGTCAGCAACACCAGCAAGGAGAACACAATGTCGAACGCCCGTTTAATCACCATATTAATCGCCGAGTGCATCGGTTCGGGCCGCAGCATCAAGATGGGTATTTCGTCCTGATAATAGATATTGAGCTTCTGATCGAATATTTCCTGATAGTCGGGCACCAACCGGAAGAGAATAAAGTGCGCGTCGCAGAGGGCAGATACCTCCTGCAACTGTTGCTGATCGTGCCGGGTGAAGTAAATTTCCTCGATTTCTTCCTGCTCGCAAAGACGCTTCAGGTCTTCGACTGATCCGGTAAGCAGATTTTCAGGCATCCCCGGCTGGTAGGAATCGTCGAAGACACCCACCACCTGACAACGCATGATCGGGTTGTGCTCGAAGAAGCGACAGAGCATCAGGGCCGTTTTGCCCTTGCCTACGATGGCAATTTTGCGGGCCGAGTGCGTACGCCGGCGGTAGAGCCGATACAGCGCAATAAGCAGTCGCCTTCCTGCCACAACTGCCACGATTGAAATCAGGTAAGTGCTTATCCAGGGAATCAACTGGGCCGATTCTCCTCCCAGAATGGAAAGGTAAAAGGCCATGAAAACCGCGTGCAGCGCGAAGGCCATTACCACCAAACCTACCACGTGTCGGAAGCGGGTCAGATCGCCGATGCGGTAGATGTTAAGTAGAAATCCGACGACGATCCAGGCCAGGAGAAAAACCACCATGAGCGAGTAATCGCTGCGGTCGAAAATGTGAGACTGACCATGGTGCATAAGGAAGCTAAGCCGATAGGCAGCATACACGATCAGTACGTCCAATGACAAAAAAATGAATTTTACTGACCGCGAATACCTGGAAACCTTTTCCATAAATTTTTGCTTTTGGGCGCTGCTGATAAAAAATGTCGCTTCTCAGACGAAATACTGTCAATATTTTTTTGGGTATTTCACCACAACATTATGACGTGCTTTTTTTTATAAAAGTAACTCCTTCTGTGCCAACTGGCAAATTTTTAAAGTTTTTTCACAAAAAAATAACGTAGATAATAACTGAAAAAACGGGAAATAGGTGTTTTTATCTAATAAAATAACGTAGAAATACCTATCCATCTGCAGCTTTTGTGTTAGCTTACTGCTTCTTGCCAGAAAGGTTATGCGTAAGATGGATTCTATTCTTTATTATTTTCAGCAGAAAAAGTAAACGCCGCATCCATTTATCTTGGACACGGCGTGATGACTACCCAGTATTTCAGTCTTTGGAGCCAAACACTGAAATGATTGACTGTAAAAGAAACAAGCTATCTAATCACCTGAGGTTCTCCGAGATGATGATCTCGATGGGCGTGTCGCGATGCTCCGCGTAGAGGCGCTCATGAAACTCGTTGAGGTGCATGAGCACACGCAAAAGGTCTTGCTTTTGGGGCGTCGAAAGGTCGCCCGTCAGCAAGTCGCCCACCTTAACTACCTCTTCGAGGGTTTCGGCCAGCATACGGTGTCCCGTGGGCGTCATGGACAAGATCTTCGCTCTTTTGTCGGTCGTGCAGGGCCGTTGCGTAAGCCACCCTTCCCGGATGAGCCGCCGCAGGATTTCCGTACCCGTGGTGGGTTCGAGCAGGTTCATGTTGATCACGTCGGACTTGCGAGGGTGCTCGAGATGATAAACAGCCATCAGAAAACCAAACTCATCGAGGCTGATGCGATTTTGCAGGGCTTTCTTGAAATAGTGACGGGCAAAACGTTGCAAACGTCCGATCAGCAATCCGATCTGGGCGTCGTAGCTGCGGTTACGGTGGTAGCGCAGGGGCGACACGTGGCCGTCGGTCGCCGTTTGGATTACGTACGCAGCAGTATCTTGACTGGGGGCATGTGCGTGGTGAACTTCGCGGGTCGGTACGTGGGCATGATGGGCATGCGCCACGGCGTAGTGGGCATGCGCAATGTCTGGGGCATGCGCGTGTTCTGCATGTTTTGAGGTGTGCTGAGAGGTGTGCTGAGAGGTGTGCTGATGCGCGGGGTCACCCCGAAGATGCTGCTGCAACATCCAGAAAGCGAAGGCCTCCAGACTGGCCCCGGGTTTTTCGGACTCAAATTGTTCCCAAAGGGAGATAAGCTCGCGGATGTGCTGGTATCGCATGGTGAGAGTCGTATTTCGTATTTCACTGATCAGGCTGCCACTATTGGCAACGTGTGACTTTTTCCGTCACTGGCTATTCTCCAGACACGGACAAGCAAATAACCCGATCCGGGAAGGAGAAACGCAAAAAAAGTTTCACCAATTTTAACTTTAACGTAAGTACGCGCGCATAGTTTAGCATTTACTCGGCAGTTGCCAAAAACATTTGACGGATAGCGTAGCGCATTTCCCACAAACGTGAACAGGTTTTCCTAACTTACGCGCTTTGTTTTTACCTTCTTCACTATGTATTTGACATTGCTTTATTTGCATTCCTGGGGCCGTTGGCTGGTACTGTTGGCGGGGCTGTGGGCTGTAGCGCGCGCTTTCTCGGGTTGGCAGAAAGACCGGGCCTACCTGACAACCGACAACCGATCGGCAGTTTTCTTTATTGGAATGCTGCACTTGCAGCTACTGGTGGGGCTCCTGCTCTATTTTGTGTACAATCCGAGCACGGCGCCCGCTTTCCAAAACTTTGGCGCCGCCATGAAAAACCGGGAACTGCGCTTTTGGGCCGTTGAGCACTTCACGATGATGATCGCCGCCGTGGCCGTGGCGCAGGTGGGGCGCATTCGCTCCAAAAAAGCCCTCTCCGACCTGCGCAAGCACAGCCGGGCGTTCTACGCCTTCCTCTTTGCCTTGCTGCTAATTCTGCTCATGATCCCGTGGGGAATCTACAACCCCATGCGTCCGCTGCTGCGCCTCTGACATCCGGTTATCGCGTGCCGAAAAAAGAACGGGCGCCCTTCCTTGTAGGAAAGGGCGCCCGTCTATGAGCAAAAAGACGGATTAGGCTACGTAGCCGCCGTCCACGCTCAGGCACGTGCCGTTGACGAAACCAGCTTCGTCGGAAGCCAGAAATAAATAGGCATGGGCAATGTCTTCAGGCTGACCAATGCGCTTGACGGGGATTTTGTCCACTACGCCTTTCAGCACGTCTTCGGGCATTTTGGCCGTCATATCGCTGGCAATGAAGCCGGGGGCTACGCAGTTGGCCGTGATGCCGTAGCGGCCCAGTTCGCGACCCCACACTTTGGTCATGCCAATGACGCCCGACTTGGTCGCCACGTAGTTAGTCTGGCCGAAGTTGCCGTACAGCCCTACTACCGACGAAGCCGTGATGATGCGGCCGTAGCCTTTCTCTTTCATGAAGGGCGCAATGGCACGGGTACAGTTGAACACCGCCGTCAGGTTGACGTCCATCACTTGCTGCCACTGTTCGTGGGTCATTTTCAGCAGCGAAGAGTCGCGCGTGATGCCGGCGTTGTTGACCAGCACGTCAATCCGGCCGTGCTCGGACTGAATTTCTTTGGCAGCGGCTTCCACCTTGTCGTACTGCGTGGTGTTCACTTCGTGAAACTTAACGCCCAGTTCGGCGGCCACTTCGGCACCGTCGCTGACGATGTCCCAGATGTACACATGAGCACCGTGCTCTTTGAACAATTTGGCGGTTGATTTGCCCAGCCCGCGGGCTCCGCCTGTGATAATAGCTACTTTGCCTTCCAGTCTTTTCATGCTAAATAGGTTTAGGTTGGTGTGATGATATTTGTCGTTTTTTAAAAAACGCGCTTTAATGTGCGACAAAAATGCAGATTATCGGCAAAAAAATCTCCATAGCCAGGAAATTATTCTCCACATCTGGCTTCGGGCATTTGTTGGGACTTGCACGCCTGCCCGCTCTCCCGCACTGGGGCGGGCCAACCCTCGCCATTGCCCCGAATGCTAGTCGAGCAAGACGCAACGGTTGAGGCGCAGGTCTTCTTCTACGCTCTTGAATTTGACGTCTTTCTTGACCTTGCCATCGTGGTAGCGCACCGACACGCGTTGGTTGCGGCTGACCACGGCTTTTTGCACCCGCACCGGCGCGGGGCGCGGCGGGGCTTCGGCCGTTGCGGCGCTGGCTCCGGCCGGTACCGAGCGGGGCGGCGGTCCGTCCGTAGGCGATAGCACGTCGGCTTTCTGTTCTTGCACGCCCCGGGGCATCGGACGCCGAATGGCCGGGCGGCGGGCCTCGCGTACTTCCTGCGGTTCTTCGATGGGCAGATTGGCCTTGAACAGGAAGTCCACCGTTTCTTCGTTGAGTTTGCCGATGAAGCGCTTGAAAAGCTCGAGGGCTTCACGCTTGTAGATCAGCAACGGATCCTTCTGCTCCAGATAAGCATTTTGCACCGACTGCTTGAGGTCGTCCATCTCGCGCAGGTGCTCTTTCCAAGATACGTCAATCATGGCCAGGGCCACGCTGCGCTCCAGGGCCTGCACCAGCTCGCGGCCCTCGCCATCGAGCACTTTTTGCAGATTGGCCACTACCTGCATATGCTTGCGGCCATCGGTGAAGGGCACCACCACGTTCTCGATTTGCGCGCCGCGCTCGGCGTGCACCTGGCGAAAAACGGGCAGCGTTTTTTCGACAACGGCGCGATTCTTTTGCCAATAGGCCCGCACCACTTCCTGATAGAGTTGTTCGGTCAGCTCGCCCTCACGCCCGGCCTCGAAGGTATCCTTGGTTAGCTGCGTACTTATTCCAAAAATGCGGATGACGTTGATGGCGAAGTCGTCGTATTCGTTGGTCTGCTTGGCGTAGGTGATCAGCTCTTCGCAGATGTCGTAAATGGCCGTCATCAGGTCGAGTTCAAGGCGCTCGCCGAAGAGGGCGTTGCGCCGACGGCGGTAGATCACCGACCGCTGGGCGTTCA
>DAIMZG010000028.1:0-15740 GCA_036734065.1 Catalimonadaceae bacterium | reverse complement strand
CACTACCTGCGCTACCCCGGTTTCCGTTTCTACCCCGTGGTGGGCGTAAGCTGGCGGCAAGCCAACGACTATTGCGGCTGGCGCTCGGCGATGGTGAATCAGAAGCTGGCCGAAGACGCCGGCGTAGAAGTGCCCGAAGGGGGCGGTCGCATTCCGCTCGAAACGGGCGTGGTATTGCCCAACTACCGCCTGCCCTCCGAGGCCGAATGGGAATATGCGGCCCAAGCCCTGATCGGTACGCAACTCAACGACGAAAACCAGTCGCACAAACGCATCTATCCCTGGGATGGCCACGCCCTGCGCAACCCCTATGGCAAGCAAATGGGTACGTTCCTGGCCAACTTCAAGCGCGGACGCGGTGACTACGCCGGTATCGCCGGCCGCCTCAACGATGGCGCCATGATTACCGACCAGGTCTATGCCTACCCGCCCAATGATTTTGGTATCTACAACATGGCGGGCAACGTCAACGAATGGGTGTTCGACGTGTACCGCCCCATGTCCTTCCAAGATTTTGAAGATATGAACCCCATCCGCCGCGATGGCTACATGGACGACGCCGAAGGCTACGGCCGCGAGGCGGGCCAGTCCCTCATTGACGACGAAGTCCGGGTATACAAGGGTGGCTCCTGGAAAGACGTAGCCTACTGGCTGTCGCCGGGTACGCGCCGCTTCCTCGACCAAGACTCGGCCACGGCCACCATCGGCTTCCGCTGCGCCATGATTCGCGCCGGCAGCAACTACTAAGCATTTTCTTTCAAGCAATGAAAGCCCGGACGCACTGTCCGGGCTTTTTTCGTTTAGGGGGCAGCCAACGCCGCTATGCTGACGGTCGCCGCGCCGCCCGCGTAGAGTTGCAAGGCGCTGGCCTCGAGGGTGGATCCGGTCGTGACAACGTCATCCACCAACAGCACGTGCCGCCCCGCAATGGGCGTCGGCTCGGCCACCTCGAACACGGTAGCGACGTTTTGCCACCGGGCCCAGCGGCTGAGGCGCGTCTGCGATTGCGCGAAATGCACCCGCCGCAAGGCGTTGGCCGTTGGAATGTCCAGGGCCATCCCGATGCCCTGCGCGATGTATTCGCTCTGGTTATAACCCCGCTGCCGGAGTCGGCGCGGGTGCAGCGGCACGGGCACCACCACCTCGAAAGCCGCCCCGAAATGCTGCCGTAGCTCCAGCCCGAACCAGTGGCCCACCTCACGGCCCAACTGCGGCTGATGATAATATTTGAGGGCATGGAGCAAGTTTTGCGTGCGGCCGTTCTGGATAAATTTCAGGTAGGCCGTCGCGTGCGCGAGGGGCACCTTGCCCCAGAAGCGTTGCGCCACCGGGTTGTCCGGCTCGGCCAGGTAATGCGTACGGGGCAAATGATAGCGGCAATGCGTGCAGATACCGCTTTCTGCCCGCAACAAACTACCTTTGCAAGCCGCGCAATGCGGAGGAAACAACAGCGCCAAAAAATCTTCCCACGAGGCGCGCAGTTTCGTCGGGGGAGGGGAATCTTTTTTTTGTATCATGACGCAACGGGAAATTCTCGAACAGTGGTCGGAGGTGGAAGCCTACTTTGCGCAACTGACCGGCCGGGTGCCCGACCTGAACGGCATCCTGTTCCTGATCGGCGTGCAAGAGCTCGGGCAAGGGGCTCGTCATTTCAATAAAGAACAAAAGCAAGACCTGATGCACATTGCTGTGTGCCGGGTGCTGAGCTTTTCGGGTTACTACGAACTGGAAGGACTTGACCAGGACGGCTGGCCGCACTGGCGGCTGGTGCGCCCGTTGCCGCACTTCGACCTCGTCGCGCAGGAACAGTTCCTCAAGGCCCACATTATCGCGTATTTCCAACAGAACATCAACCCGGTTTGAGAATTGGTTCTTTCAATGTGAACGGCTTGCGCTCGGCCCTGCGCAAGGGCCTGGCCGATTGGCTGGTGCGGGCCGATCTCGACGTTGTTTGTCTGCAAGAAGTGCGGGCTTTGCCCGAAACGGATTTTGACCCGGCCACTTTCGCGGCCTTGGGCTACGACGCCTACTGGTTTCCGGCCGAAAAGCGCGGCTACAGCGGCGTGGGTATCCTGACGCGCCGCGCGCCCACGCGCGTGGTGTACGGCTGCGATCAGCCCATCTACGACCGGGAAGGGCGGGTGCTGCGCCTCGACTTTGCCGATTTTTCGGTGATGAGCGTGTACATGCCCTCGGGCTCTAGCGGCCGCCAGCCTTTCAAATTTGCCTGGCTCGACGATTTTGCCGCGTACCTGCAATCGCTGCGCGCCGCGTGTCCGCCGCTGATCGTCAGTGGCGATTTCAACATTTGCCACCAGCCCATCGACATCCACAACCCCAAGGCCAATGCCCGTTCGTCCGGCTTTTTGCCCGAAGAACGCGCCTGGTTTTCGGACCTGCTCGACAGCGGCTACGTGGACAGCTTCCGGCGTTTTCACGCCGAGCCGCACCGCTACAGTTGGTGGAGCAACCGCCCGCCCTGCCGTGCCCGCAATTTGGGCTGGCGCATTGACTACCACCTGGTAAGCACGGCCCTCATGCCGCGGCTGGTGGACGCCGACATCCACGCCGACGTGCTGCTCTCTGATCATTGCCCGGTGTCGGTGGCCTTGCGGGCATAAAATCTGCCGGGTTTTCCTTATTTTGGAGGTGCACGTTTCGGCCGGAGGGGGCGTTATCTTACTACGTCCGTACCCGGTCAATTCAACTCATTTATGGAAGCATTGCTGCAGCGTCTGCGGGCGTACAAAAAGAAATATTATCTCAACCAGCTACTACGAGGATTTTTGCTGGCAGCAGCGTTGCTGCTTTCGCTCTACCTAGTCGTGAGCTTGCTCGAATACGTGGGCAAGTTTGGGCCGGCAGTGCGCACGGGACTTTTCTTCGTTTCGGTGGGCACGGGGCTGTATTTGCTCATTCGGTTTTTGGCCATTCCTGCCTATCGGTTGCTGCGCCTCAACCAGTCACTGTCCGACGAAGCGGCAGCCCAACAAGTAGGACGCTACTTCCCCGAAGTGTCCGACAAGTTGCTCAACACCATTCAGCTCCGGCGGCTTTCGCAAACGGACAGTGCCCTGTTGCAAGCCAGCATCGCGCAGCGTTCGCGCGAGTTGTCGGTGGTCGCTTTCACCGAGGCCGTTCGCTACGGCGAAAACCGCCGCTACGTGCCTTTTCTGGCGATTCCGGCGGTGCTGTTAGGCACTTTGCTGGTCTTTGTGCCTACCCTTTTTTCTGAATCGAACGCGCGGCTGATCAACTACCGCCAGGAGTTTGTGCCGCAGGCGCCCTTTCAGTTTCAGCTCACCAACAATTCGCTGCGGGCCTTTCGCAACGAAGATTTTACGGTAAACCTGCGGCTGATGGGGGCGGCCCTGCCCGAAGAGGTGTACCTGATCAGCGACGGACGTCGCTACAAGATGGAGAAGGAAAGTATTGAGCAGTACCGTTTTACTTTCAACAAACTCCAGAAACCGCTGGCCTTTGTTTTTGAAGGAGCCGGGTTTACTTCCGAGACGTACCGGATTACGTTGGCCACTCGTCCCGACCTGGTGGACTTCAATGCGGTGCTCAATTTTCCGCCCTACCTCAACCGCCGCAACGAAACGCTGGGCAACACGGGCAACCTCACGGTGCCCGAGGGCACTGAGATCACCTGGCAATTTCGCAGCCTCGACACGGACTCGCTCACCCTGCACTTTCGCGAGTCGGGCCAACGCCTCTTGGCCCAAAGCGACGGCGAAAATCTTTTCAAGGCCCGTTGGCAAGCCGACAAAACGACTGACTACGAGCTGCGCCTGCGCAACGTCTATAGCGACAACCGCGACCCGATCCGCTACACGCTCAGCGTAGTGCCCGATCAGCCACCGGGCATTACGCTCGAGCAGTTTGCCGACACCACCTTGTTTCAGTTTATCTCGCTGGCGGGCACCCTCACCGACGACTACGGCCTGACGCGGCTGGTGCTCTCGTACCGGGTGGTATCCGACAAGCGCCGGGGCAACGACCAAGACAAGGCCTTTACGCGCATGCCCATTCGCATTGCGCCGGGCCAGGCCAACCAGCGTTATTATTTCCGTTGGGAGTTGGACTCGTTGCGCCTGGGGGCCAATCAACAGCTTGAATACTTCCTGACCGTCTGGGACAACGACGGTGTCAACGGGCCGAAGGCTGCGCGTACGAGCACCCAGACCCTGGCCGTGCCCGACCCGCAGGTACTGGCCGCCGAGGTAGCTCAGGCCGCCACCCGCACGCAGTCGGAGATGGATCAGGCGCTGGAAGAAGCGCGTCGCCTCAAGCAGGAATGGGAGAAAACCCAGCAGTCGCTCAAGGCCAAGAAAAGCCTGAGCTTTCAGGATCAGAAAAACCTGCAAGACCTCATGCAGCGGCAAGAAAACCTGCGCGACAAGCTGGAGCAGATGCGCAATCAGCACGAACAGTACCAGGAACAACGCGAACGTTTTCAGCCCGAAAACGAACGCCGCGACCTAACCAAAAAAGCCGAGAACCTGCAAAAACTGCTCGACGAGATGCTCGACGAAGACACCAAGCAACTGCTGGCCGAGTTGCAGCAACTGCTCGAAGACAAAAAATCGTTGGAGCAAGTGCTCGACAAAATTGACAAACTTGACAAGAACGAGCGCAACCTGGCCAACGAACTTGAGCGCGCCCGCGAGCTATTCAAGCAACTCAAGCTCGAACAGCAATTGGAAGAAACGGCCCGCGAACTCGACCAACTGGCCGAGCAACAGCAGGAACTAGCCGATGACACCGAGCAGCAAAAAGACAACGGCAAAAGCCCCGAACAGCAGCAAAAGGCCGAAGACTTGGCCGAGCAACAACAAGACTTGCAGGACAAGTTTGACCAGATTCAGGATGATCTGGACAAGCTCAACGAAATGAATGAAGATACCAAGCGCCCCCGCGACCTGTCGGAGTTAGGTGAGCAAGAGCAGAACATCGAGCAGCAAATGCAGAAAGCGCAGGAGCAATTGCAGCAGCAACAAATGAAAAAGGCCGGCGAATCGCAGCGCAACGCCGCCCAACAAATGCAGCAGATGGCCCAGCAAATGCAACAGATGCAGCAAATGCAACAGATGGAACAGGCCCAGGAAAACATGGACGACCTGCGGCAGATTCTCTCGAACCTGATCAAACTCTCTTTCGACCAGGAAGATTTGATGATGGCCTTCCGCACCATCCGGCAGACCGACCCGCAGTTTGTGGCCCTTTCGCAGCAGCAACTCAAGCTCAAAGACGACGCCGTCGTGATCGAAGACAGCCTCTTGTCGTTGGCCAAGCGCGTCTTCCAGATCGAGTCGTTTGTGACCCGCGAGGTGGCGGCCATGAAAGACTACATGGAAGAAAGCGTGTACGCCATTCGGCAACGGCAACCGTCTATGGCCAGCGGCAAGCAACAGTTTGCCATGACTTCCGTCAATAATCTGGCCCTTTTGCTCAACGACATTCTCAAGCAGATGCAGCAGCAAATGGCCGATATGATGCCCGGCGCGCAAATGGCCCAGGGCAAGCAACAGCAACCTATGCCGGGCTTGGGCGAAATGCAAAAACAATTGAATCAGCAGATGAATGATCTGCGTAATAGCGGAAAGTCGGGCCGCGAACTTTCTGAGGAATTAGCTAAACTTGCTGCCCAACAGGAAAAAATCCGCCGGGCTCTGGAAGAAATGCGCCGCGGTCAGGCGGGAGGCAAAGCCGGGGATAGCGACGAGCTGAAGGAACTAATGCAAGCGATGGAAGAGACCGAGCGTGACCTTGTCAATAAGCGACTAGCTCAGCAAACGATTGAGCGCCAGAAGCAGATCGAAACGCGCTTGCTCGAAGCCGAGAAGGCGCTCAAGGAACGCGAAATTGATCCTAAGCGCGAGTCGCGCACCGCCCAGCGGCTCGACCGGAACGAATCGCCCGCTTTCCGCGAGTACCTCAAAGCCCGGGAGAAGCAAACTGAATTGTTGCGTACGGTAGATCCGGCGTTCTCGCCTTTTTACCAAAACGAGGTCAACCGATATTTCAACGAAATTAAATAACCAATTTTTTACATGGATCCCATCACCCTGCGTATCCCTTCCGTGATCGAGAACATTCGACTCGTCGAGAGTTTTGTCGAGAACCTGAAGGTACGTTTCTCCATTGACGACGAAGTGTTCGGCAATATCATGGTGGCCGTCACCGAGTCGGTCAACAACGCCATTCAGCACGGCAACCAAATGGATCGCTCCAAAAACGTACGCCTCTCTTTTCACCCGAGCGAGTCGCAGTTGCGTTTTATAATTTCCGACGAAGGAGGGGGATTTAATTACACTGATTTGCCCGACCCAACAGCCCCCGACAACCTGCTCAAACCCGGTGGCCGCGGCATCTTCCTGATTCGTAACCTATCGGATCAGGTGCATTTCGACGACGATGGCCGCAAGATCGAACTGATCTTCTACATAAACTGATCGCGCATGATCTTATTTCACGCCGAAGACGTTTTGCTTCCACCAGAGGTCAGCCCCGCGCTGACCTCTTGGCTTTTGGACGTCATTGAGGCCGAAGGGGCTACCCTTGTGGCGCTGAACTTTATATTTTGCAGTGACGATTATCTTCTTGACATGAACCGCCAATACCTGCAACACGACTATTACACCGACGTGATCACCTTTGATTATTCGGAAACTTCGGGCCAGGTTTTTGGCGATATTTTCATCAGCGTAGATCGCGTAGCCGACAATGCACGCACGCATGCTACGCCCATGCAGGAGGAGTTGAGCAGGGTTTTAGTTCATGGCTTGTTACATTTACTTGGCTATGACGATAAAGCCTCAGCCTGCCAGGCTGAAATGCGCGCCCGCGAAGACTTGTACCTCGCGAAAAAAAACTAAAATGTTCCACGTGAAAACTTTTCAAAAAATATGTTTCCCACTTACGACGTCATCGTAGTTGGCGCCGGACACGCGGGTTGCGAAGCTGCCGCTGCCGCCGCGCGCCTGGGCTCCCGGGTGCTACTGGCCACCATGAACATGAACACCATCGCGCAGATGTCTTGCAATCCGGCAATGGGCGGCGTGGCCAAGGGACAAATTGTGCGCGAGATAGATGCCTTGGGCGGGCTGAGTGGTATCATCACTGACAAGACGATGATCCAGTTTCGGATGCTGAACCGCTCGAAAGGACCAGCCATGTGGAGTCCGCGCTGCCAGAGCGATCGCCAGCGCTTTTCGGAAGCGTGGCGCCTGGCCCTCGAGGCCATTCCCAACGTGGACTTCTGGCAGGAAATGATCACGGGACTGGTGGTCAAAAAAGGCGTTGTCTGCGGTGTACGTACCAGCCTGGGGCTAGAAATTAAAAGTCGGAGCGTCATTCTGACAAACGGAACCTTTCTGAACGGACTCATTCACATTGGCGAAAAAACTTTCGGCGGCGGTCGGGTAGGGGAGCGTGCCGCCACGGGCATTACCGAACAGTTGCGGCAACTGGGGTTCGAGTCGGGCCGCATGAAAACCGGTACGCCTCCCCGCGTGGACGGTCGCACCCTCGATTATACCCGCATGGAATTACAGCCCGGCGACGAGCAACCGGGAAAGTTTTCTTTTTCGGACGAAACGACGCCCCTCACCGCGCAACGCCCATGTTACATTACGTATACTAATTCGGTGGTGCACGACAGCTTGCGCGAAGGCTTCGACCGCTCGCCGATGTTCAACGGCGCCATCAAAGGCATTGGGCCACGCTATTGTCCCTCGATCGAAGACAAGATCAACCGCTTTGCCGAGCGCGAGCGGCACCAAATATTCGTGGAACCGGAGGGATGGGATACCGTCGAGATTTACGTAAACGGTTTCTCGACTTCGCTACCCGAAGACGTGCAGTACAAAGCCCTGCGCAAAATCGAGGGCTTCGAGGATGCCAAAATGTTCCGGCCCGGCTACGCCATCGAGTACGACTTCTTCCCGCCGACGCAACTCACGGCCACGCTCGAAACCAAGCGCATCCGCAACCTGTTTTTTGCGGGTCAGATCAACGGCACCACCGGCTACGAAGAGGCCGCCTGCCAGGGACTGATTGCGGGCATCAATGCCCACCAGAACGTCAACCACCGGGAGCCCTTTACGCTGGGCCGGGCCGAAGCCTACATGGGCGTGTTGGTGGACGACCTGATCCATAAAGGTACCGAAGAGCCGTACCGCATGTTCACTTCCCGGGCCGAGTATCGCATCTTGCTAAGGCAAGACAATGCCGACTTGCGGCTAACGCCCCGCGGGTACGCATTGGGACTGGCCGACGAAAACCGCTACGCCCGCGTCACGCAAAAACGCACTGCTACCCAGGCGCTCGTGCGTGAACTAGAAGAGTGGAAGCTAAGCCCCGAGCATGTCAATGGTTTTCTGGAAGCCAAGCAAACCGCTCCCGTACGTGAGAAAATCACCCTTCTCAATTTGCTCAAGCGGCCACAGCTGGGCCTGGCTGACTTTGCCGAACTGAACGCCGACACTGCGGCGGCTTTGCACCGTTACAGTCCCGAAGTGCGGGAACAAGCCGAAATTCAGGTCAAGTACGCCAGCTACATCGAAAAAGAAGAGCAAATGGCCCACAAGCTTTCGCACCTCGAAGGATTCCGGATTCGGCCAGATTTCGACTATCTTGCTGTCAAAGCCCTTTCGAACGAAGCCCGCGAAAAGTTGAATCACATCCGCCCTCAGACCATGGGACAAGCCGGCCGAATAAGCGGCGTGACGCCCTCTGACCTTTCGGTGCTGATGGTGTACATGGCCCGCTAACATGGAAAACCTACTTTGTTGTCCCGCTTGCGGTAGCGATGCTACCGCAATTTTTTTGTCCGCCCGCGACCACCTCGTCACCCACCGCAACTTCTACTTGCGCATCTGCCACAACTGCGGCCTACGCTATACCAGCCCGCGGCCCGATGCCGAAGAAATTGGCGCCTACTATCAGAATGAAGCCTACGTGTCGCACTCGGATACCCAACAAGGCCTCATCAACCGGGCGTACGCCGCCGTACGTACCCTAACCCTGCGGCAAAAACGAAACCTCCTCGAGCAGTTGCACCACTCGGAAGAACCCCGGCGCCTGCTCGATATCGGCTGCGGAACGGGCTACTTTCTGGAAAGCTGCCAGCAGGCGGGGTGGGAGGTGGTCGGTACCGAACCCGACGCCAACGCCCGCACCCAGGCCCAAGCCCGCACCGGCCAAACCATCTGGCCCGACCTGACGGCGGTCGCCGAGCGCGCCTACTTTCGGGCCATTACGCTCTGGCACGTGCTAGAGCACGTCCACGACCTGCAAGCCACGCTTGCCCAGATCGCGGCCATGCTGCACCCCGCTGGCGTATTGCTCATCGCGGTGCCCAACCCCGAATCGGCCGACGCCGACTACTACCAGCAAGACTGGGCCGCCCTTGATGTGCCCCGCCATCTTTATCATTTTACGCCTGCGGCCATGACGCAATTGCTGGCCCGACACGGGCTAGCCGTGCTGGAAAAACGCCCGATGGCTTTCGACGGCTTCTACGTAAGTTGGCTCAGCGAGCAACACCGGGGACGATCGCTGGCCCCCGTACGGGGTTTCTGGCAAGGACTAGGCACCTGGCTTTCCTCGCGCAGCGACGTCAGCCGCAGTTCGAGCTTGCTCTACGTAGTGCGCAGGTGCCAATAAATTGGCGCACCATTTTTGCAGCCGGGTCGAGCACCGCGGCTGCTTACACTTGAAACCGTTTACCTATGAACAAATCGCGCGGGACGTACCGCGGCTTTTCTACCACGAAGTCGTGCTTTTCGTGGGAGAATGTCGAGCGGGTACGATGGGCCGAAGGGCTCCCCGCCCTAGCAGGGCGGGGTTGGGGGTGGGTCGAAAGCCTTGTTTTTTCCTTGATGTGGCCTGCCCCGAAAACCCCCACCCCTAACCCCTCCCCGCGGGGTAGGGGAACTGCGCCGCCATCGGGACGTCCTTCGCCGAGATCAGAAGGCTTGCCCTGTCCGCCAAACGATCGCCATCTAATGTTCAGATGCTAACGGGTGATAGTATAGCTTATTGACATGATTTTTTTCTTACGCGCATTTGCCCTCATCGTCCTGCTGATTGGCGTCAGTCGTTGCGCCAATATTCGCCCGCCGACGGGCGGCCCGCAAGACGAAGACCCGCCCATCCTGACCAGCGCCATTCCCAATGACCGCCAGACCAATTACCGCGGTCAGCGCATTTATCTTGAATTCAACGAGGAAATCAAGGTCGAAAACCTCAAGCGAAGCTTGCTCATCACGCCCTATACCGACGTGGCCTTCGAGCAAAAACAGCGTCGTAATTGGCTGGAGCTTACCTTCGAAGAACCCTTTCCGGCCAACACCACGGTTACGCTCATTTTTAGTGAGACCGTCAAAGACCTCACCGAGGGCAACCCGGCTCGCGACTTGCGCCTGACCTTCAGCACCGGCAGTTTTCTCGACAGCATCCGCGTGCGCGGCAACGTCCGGCAGTTGCTTACGCACGAAACCGAAAAGGACAACCTGGTATTGCTCTACGATGCCTACGACACTACTTCCGTTCGCAACGACAAGCCTCTCTACATCGCCCGTACCGATTCGTCGGGCAATTTTCGGCTCGAAAATATCCGTGATGGCTTTTACCGGATCTATGCCCTGAAGGAAAAAAATAGTAGCCTCACCTTCAACAACCACGAAGAGATGATTGCCTTCAACGTGGATACGCTGGACTTGCGTACCGATCAGGACAGCGTGCAGCTCTTTCTGCAATACAATGACTTTCGCCCGCCGCGCGTGGTACGACAAGAAGTGAAGCCCGGCTTTATCAACATAAATTTCAACAAGGGCCTCCGGCATATCGAAGGCCAATGGCTAGAATTGGACAGCCTGCCGCTGGCCGTGCTCAGCGAAAAGCGGGATCAGTGGCGGGTGTACGATCCGGCAATGGTGGCCGATTCGCTCCGCCTGCGCCTCACGCTCGAAGACTCTCTGGGCAAAACCCTGACCGACACCCTCAGCCTCCGGTTTGCCCCGCGCGAACTGCCCGATACGGTTACGGTCAACCCGCGCTTGCTCAGCTTTCCGGAAAAAACCGTCGGGCCGAATCTTCGCATACAGGCCGTCTTTAGCGACCCCGTACGCATTCGGCCCAACGCATTTACGCTGCAGCTCGATTCGGTCACTTTCCAACCCTTGCCTACTGACTCCGTCCTGCTCGACACCAATCGGCTCGGCGCCGAACTACGCCTGCCCGCCGAATTGCCCGAACGCTTCAAACTCATTGTGGGCGCGGGGAGCCTCACGTCGGCCCTGACCGAAACGGTGGCGGCCGACACGGTGGCCTTCAGCCGACAGGCCTCCAAAAAGGGAGGATCTGGCGGCAGCCTCAGCGGAACGCTCGACATGGCGCACGACGATTTTGTCTTGGAACTGCTGACCGAACGCTTTGAGACCGTGCGAAGCTTGCGTGGGCAACGGAAGTTTTTGTTTGAAGGCGTACCGGCGGGCAAGTATCGCCTACGCCTCAAAGTGGACCTTAATCAGGATGGTGTATGGTCGCCGGGCAATTTCGAGCGGGGCATCCCGCCCGAACCCGTACTTTTCTACTCGGGCCTGATCGAAGTACGCGACAACTGGGAAATTCAGGATATTGACTTTCAAACGGGATACTGACGTGCCGTTCGGGTTATACACATGGGAGGTGGACAAGCCAAGCATCCGTGCACACGGCTGTGTATAAACCCTTCCGAGCGGTGTGGACAACCCTGTGGATAAGCAAGTTCTGTGGAAAACGATCGTTTTCTACACAATTACGCACATGCTTGTCCACATTTTACTTGTACACACGCACATTTCCACACGTGTGGATAAATTGGGCCGATGCGGCGGATATATTCTTAGTCTGATCACCGTTTGCCCATTCTGTCAGTTTACAAGGTGTGAATAAGTCGGAGCTTTTTTCCACGACGGTGTGGGCAACTCCGATTTTTGGTACGAAATCCACTTATCCACTACATAGTAATAGCAATGGAAGAAAAAACTTTAAAAAATAATTTCTCATTAATGAAAAAGGGTGTGGATATCATTCGACGGGTGAGCATCGTGGTGGGGCTGGTATGGATCGGCACGGCGGCGTGGGCGCAAAGCGCCGACTTGCAGTTGGCCGAAGAATACTTCGGCCAGGAAGCGTACGACAAAGCGGCGGAGCAATTTCGGAAAGGAGGGCGGCGCGGCGCCTACTCGGTGGCGCATTACGAAATGTACCTGACGTCTCTCCAGAAACTGGAGCGCCACCAAGACGCGCTCAAGTTGATACGCCAGCAGCGCAAAGAGGGCGATGACGCCCTCCGCTACGATGTGGACTACGGACAGGCGCTAACCACCAGTGGCGAAAGCCGCAAGGCCAATCAGCATTTTAAGAAACTGATTGACGAAACCCTCGGCGATCCCCGGCAGGAAGCCCGCTTGGGGAGTTTGCTGGTGGCCCAGCAAGCCCTCGACCAGGCCGAAATGCTCTATCTGGCCGTGCGACGCAAACGACCGCAGGCTTTTTCGGCCGAGTTGGCCGAGGTATATGGCCAGCGTGGGCAAAAAGCCCAGCGGCTCGACCTGCTGCTGCAACTGCTCGAAACCGAACCCGCCCGCGTGCAGGAGGTGCAAAACAGCCTGCAGCAGGAGTTTGTCGAAGACCAGGAATATCGGCAACTGGATAGCTTGTTGCTGGCCCGGATTCAGAAAAACCCGGATCAAGCCGTTTTTAACGACCTGCTAATTTGGTCGTACGTGCAGCAGCGCGATTTCTTCTCGGCTTTTCAGCAGGCCAAGGCCATTGACCGCCGGCAAAAACGCGATGGGGCCAAAACGCTGGAAGTGGGGCTAATTGCGTTTAACAACGAAGCCTTTGACGTTTCGGAAGAGGTGTTCGGCTATTTGCTCGAAAAATACGCCAACAGCCCGCGCCGTTCGCTTTTTCAGCGCTACCTAATCGAGTCGAAAGAGGCCGTCGTGAAGCGCACATTTCCCGTAGATACCGTCAAAATCCGGGGCCTCATTGCCGACTACGCGCGTTTTTCGGCGAGTCAGCAAGACGCCGAGACCCAACGGGCGGTGCTGAGCCGGGCCCGGCTGCATGCCTTTTACCTCGACGAATTTGACCAAGCCACCCAGTTGCTCGAAGAACTGCTAAAGGCTTCCCGGCTCGACGCCGCCCTGCGCGGCGAAAGCAAACTGAATCTGGGCGATGTGTATTTGCTCAAGGGCGAGCCGTGGGAGTCGGCCCTGCTCTACGGACAAGTGGAAAAAGCCGAGAAAGATCGCCCGCTCGGGCACGAGGCCAAACTGCGCAATGCCAAACTCAATTACTACAAGGGCGATTTTGAACTGGCTCAGGGCCACTTGGATGTACTCAAGATGGCCACCTCGCGCGAAATTGCTAATGATGCCATGGCCCTGAGTTTGCTGATCCAGGACAATACCGCCCTCGACACCTCGACGGCAGCCCTGCAACGCTACGCCGAAATCGAGCTGATGCTGTTTCGCAACCGACGGGGCGAAGCCCTGCGAGCTCTCGACAAACTGCTCGGCGATTTTCCCCGGCACAGCCTGACGGACGAGATTTACTGGCGCAAGGCGGATATTCTGGTACAAAACGGCGACTACGCCAGCGCAGTTGCTGAGCTACAGCGCATCCTCGATACGTATTCGAGCGACATCTTGGGTGATGATGCGCTCTACCGAATGGCCGTGTTGCAGGAAGAACGCCTGCGGGAACGCGAACGCGCCATGGACCTTTATACCCAGTTGCTGCGCGACTACCCCGGCAGTATCTACGTAGCCGATGCCCGTAAGCGCTTCCGGCGCTTGCGTGGCGACCTGCTCAACTAGCAGTTCTCCTCAAATCAGTACCCTGAACACCGCCCCGCGCGGTGTTTTTTTTTGATTAGGCGTGAAAAAAAGGTATGCGTGCCGAATATTTTCGTAAAAGGTATGCATGCATAATAAATTTTCTTTACATTTGGTAAGCATCACCATCACTCAATACACTTGAAAAAGGAGGAAACCGTTGACTACCACGTCAAGGCCTGTTGGCACGCCATCGCGCGGATGTACAACAACACTGCTAACCAGTTTGGGATGACCATGGCCATTGGCTACGTGTTGCTTAACATTGATCACGAAGAAGGCACCTACGCGACCAAAATCGCACCGCAGGTAGGTCTGGAAGTGCGCAGCCTCACGCGTACACTCAAAAACATGGAAGCCGACGGGCTAATCCGGCGCGAGTTGTGCGACCATGACCGCCGCTTGGTGCGCATCCGCCTCACCGAGAAAGGTTTGCGCCAGCGGGAAGTGGCGGCCGACACCGTGAAGCAGTTTAACTACGCCGTGCGCGAGCGCATTGCGCCCGAAAAGCTGGCTTTACTCTTCGAAGTGATGGGCGAGATCAGCCAACTGATCGAAGAGAAACAGATTTTTAACGCTGAATTATCAACCTAAACCAAATCAAATTTATGGAAACTCCTTTTGCTGAAGCAAAGCAAGCCCCATCCCGCAGCCAAACCGCGCAGCGCCACATTGCCCGGGTAGCTGTGTTGGGCTCGGGCGTGATGGGCAGCCGCATCGCTTGTCATTTTGCCAACATCGGACTCGACGTGCTGCTGCTCGACATCGTGCCGCGCGAGCTAACGGCGGCCGAATCGGACAAAAAACTGACCTTCGAAAGCCCGCAGGTGCGCAACCGCATCGTCAACGAAGCACTACAGTCGGCACTTAAGTCCAACCCATCGCCGATCTATGACCTAGAAATGGCCCAGCGCATCCGTACGGGCAATTTTGAAGACGATTTTGCGCAGATCAAGGACGCCGACTGGGTAATTGAGGTCGTCGTGGAACGGCTCGACATCAAGCTCCGCGTGTTCGAGCAAGTGGAAAAATACCGTCGCCCCGGTTCGCTCGTCACCACCAACACGTCGGGCATTCCCATCAATATGATGCTTGATGGGCGCAGCGAAGACTTCCGGGCGCACTTCTGCGGCACGCACTTTTTCAACCCGCCGCGCTACCTCAAGTTGCTCGAAATCATCCCTAGCCGGGAAACCAAACCCGAAGTGGTGGATTTTCTGATGCACTACGGCGATCGTTTTCTGGGCAAAACCACGGTGTTGGCCAAGGACACACCCGCTTTTATCGCCAACCGGATCGGCGTACACTCGATTATGAGCGTGGTGAAAATTATGCAGGAAACGGGCCTGGACATCACGCAGGTGGACAAGCTGACGGGTCCGGTGATCGGCCATCCCAAGTCGGCCACGTTCCGCACTTCCGACGTGGTGGGCCTCGACACGCTGGTTAATGTGGCTAAAAACCTGCACGCGGCACTCAAGCACGACGAAGCCCGCGACCTGTTCGAACTGCCCGACTTCATGGCGCAAATGGCCGAAAAGAAATGGCTGGGCGACAAAACCAAGCAGGGTTTTTACAAAAAGACGACCACGGAAAACGGCGAGCGCGAAATTTTGGCCCTCGACTTGCAAAAAATGGACTATGTGCCTTCGGGAAAAGTCAAGTTTGCCACCCTCGAAACGACCAAAAGTATTGATCGCGTAGCCCAACGACTGCCCGTGCTGGTGAAAGGCAAAGACGAAGCTGGGGCGTTCTACCGCAAGATGTACGGCGCCCGTTTTGCCTACGCTTCGCACCGCATTCCCGAAATTGCCGACGAACTCTACCGCATTGACGACGCCC
>DAIMZG010000027.1:0-16939 GCA_036734065.1 Catalimonadaceae bacterium | reverse complement strand
TGGATCCAACAGTAATTGTATCCGCCATTGTGGCCTTTACGCTCGTGATCATCCTGCTCGTAGTGGTGTTGCTCGTGGCGCAGGCCAAACTCGTCCAGAGTGGCGACGTCAAGATTGTAGTGAATGGCGATGAGAAAAATCCCATCGTAGCCTCGGCGGGTTCGACGCTGCTTTCTACGCTAGCTTCTCAGAAGATATTTCTGCCCTCGGCTTGCGGGGGCGGCGGCACTTGCGCCATGTGCAAGTGCGTCGTAGAAGAAGGTGGCGGCGACGTGTTGCCTACCGAAGTGGGCCACCTCAACCGCACTGAGCAAAAAACCCAAGTACGTCTTTCTTGCCAAGTAAAGGTGAAGAATGACCTCAAAATCCGCATTCCTGAAGAGATTTTCGGGATCAAGAAGTGGGAGTGCGAAGTGGTGTCCAACTACAACGTGGCCACTTTCATTAAAGAATTTGTCGTCAAGTTGCCCGAAGGCGAAACGCTCGATTTTCAGTCAGGGGGTTACATCCAGATTGACGTGCCCGCGCTGGAAGTAGATTTCAGCAAGGTAGAAATTGCGCCGCACCCCGATTTGGGCTACAAAGACCAAGACGTTTTCAAACAAGATTGGGATAACTTCGGTATCTGGTCGCTCAAGATGAAAAACGACGAGCCGATCTTCCGGGCCTATTCCATGGCCAACCACCCGGCCGAAGGCAACATCGTCATGCTCAACATCCGGATTGCGACTCCCCCGTGGGACCGGGCCAACAACAAGTTTATGGATGTCAATCCCGGCATCTGTTCTTCCTACGTCTTCTCGCGCAAGACTGGGGACAAAGTGACCATTTCGGGCCCCTACGGTGAGTTTCACATCAACCCGACCGAACGCGAAATGGTCTACATTGGTGGTGGTGCCGGTATGGCGCCCCTCCGCTCGCACATCTTCCACCTGTTCCACACCGAAAAGTCTAATCGCAAGGTGTCGTACTGGTACGGCGGGCGTTCGGTACGCGAACTTTTCTACACGGAACACTTCCGCAAGATTGAAGAAGAGTTCCCCAACTTTAAATACAACATTGCGCTTTCCGAACCGCTGCCCGAAGACAACTGGACGGGTTACAAGGGCTTTATCCACCAAGTGCTGCTCGACAATTACCTGAGCAAGCACCCCGAGCCGGAAGAAATCGAGTATTACCTCTGTGGCCCGCCCCTGATGAACGCGGCTGTGCTCAAGATGCTCGAAGACATGGGTGTTCCCGACGAGAACATCCGCTTCGACGACTTCGGCGGTTGATTTGGTATTCGGCTCGTACACACACAAATCGCCACCCTCACCGGGGTGGCGATTTTTTTTGCCCAACCCGAAGCAACGGCGGGCGCAGCCAATACTCGCCACTACAAGCAAAAAGCCGCCCCCGGCAATCCGGAGGCGGCTTTGGGGCAGCAGCCCGATGACCAAAAATCAGAACTGGGCGCCGGGATAGTAGGCCACTTCGTCGAGCTCTTCTTCGATGCGCAGCAGTTGATTGTACTTGGCCATTCGGTCGGAGCGCGAGGCCGAGCCGGTCTTGATCTGCCCCGTGTTGAGGGCCACGGCCAAGTCGGCGATGGTGGTATCTTCGGTTTCGCCCGAACGGTGCGAGATCACCGACTTGTAGCGGTTGCGCGTGGCCAGCGTTACGGCTTCGATGGTCTCGGTGAGGGTACCGATTTGGTTGACTTTGACGAGGATGGCGTTGCCGATCTTCTCGTCAATACCGCGCTGGAGGCGCTTGACGTTGGTAACGAACAAATCGTCGCCTACCAGTTGGACGCGGTCGCCGATCAGGCGGGTGTGCTCGGCCCAGCCCTCCCAGTCGTCTTCCTCCATGCCGTCTTCGATAGAAGCGATGGGGTATTTTCCTACCCAGTCTTTCCAGTAGGTAGCCATCTCGGACGAAGAGAGACGGTCGCCGGTGGATTTTTTGAAGTGATAGGTTTTGGTCTGGGGGTCGTAGAACTCCGAGCTGGCCGCGTCGAGGGCGATCATGACTTCTTCGCCGGGGCGATAGCCCGCCTGTTCGATGGCCTGCAAGACCACCTGGATGGCCTCCTCGTTCGACTTGAGGTTGGGCGCAAAGCCACCTTCGTCGCCCACGTTGGTCGAAAGGCCCTGTTTCTTGAGCACGCCCTTGAGGGTATGGAAGATTTCCGAGCCCATTTGCATGGCGTGGGCAAACGAGTTGGCCCCGATGGGCATGATCATAAACTCCTGAAAATCAATGGAGTTGTCGGCGTGGCTGCCGCCGTTGAGGATGTTCATCATCGGGACGGGCAGCGTGCGGGCATTGACGCCCCCGATGTAGCGGTAGAGGGGCATGCGGGCATCGGCTGCGGCGGCCTTGGCAATGGCTAGCGAAACGCCGAGGATGGCATTGGCCCCGAGCTTGGACTTGTTTTCGGTGCCGTCGAGGTCGAGCATGATGCCGTCGAGCATGTTTTGCTCATAGACGGAATAGCCCTCTAGCTCGTCGGCAATCAGGTCATTGACGTGGCCCACGGCCTGGAGCACACCTTTGCCTACGTAACGGGCTTCGTCGTGGTCGCGGAGTTCGACGGCCTCGTGTTTGCCCGTAGAGGCGCCCGAGGGCACAGCCGCACGGCCCGTGGCGCCGCTGGTGGTGGTGACATCTACTTCTACGGTGGGGTTGCCGCGCGAGTCGAAGATTTGACGAGCGACAATGCGTTCGATAAGGCTCATAGGATAAGGGAGTAGTTTCTGTGCGTGAAATTAGAAACTTTCCCATACCGGAAAAACGCTGCTACTTACTTTGGTACGGGCACGGCCTCGGGTGCCGGGAGGCTCGCCTTGAGGATATGACCGTTTTCGTCAATGAGTTGGCAGGCGCCAAACACCCGCACTACCTTACCCCCTACCAACTCCGAACCGAAGTTGGTGCGCATCCACCGCTCCTGACCGTCGTGGGTGACGATGCGGTAGCGATAGATTCCTTCGGCTGCGCCCATGTTCCACATGCGCTGGGTATTGAGTTGGAGACGGCGGCGGTCGTCGGGATGAATCATGGCCCGCAATTGCTCCAAGGTAGGAGTGCCCTTTTCGGGCGGATAGTTGAAAATGGCAAACATGCCCGGCGACCAGACCAGGTGTTGGCTGCCGCGCTCCTGGCTGAAGTAGCCCGCGCCCGACAGGCGCTCCAGCACGCCGATGCGCTCTTCGGAAGCTTGCTGCAGGGCCTGCACTTCGGCCGCCGTGCGGAGCGAAGCCAGCCAGCGCCACACCTGTTGCGAAGACAGGATCAGCCGGCCCATGAAAATGGCCAGCAGCAGCAGGGCAAACAACTGACCGTAATACGTAAAGGTATTGCCCACAAAAATGGTGACCGCTTGAAAACCGTACTGCGTAGCGCAGAGCAGGAATACGACCATGAGGTCGAGAAAAAAGTTGTTCTGTCCGAAAACCCCGAGTTGCTGCCGATTGCTGGCCGACCAGTAGAGAAAACGGACGAAGGCCAGGTACATGATGAATACTAGGCTGGCCAGTCCCGAAAGGCCATAAACCAACCAGGGGTCGTTCATGAGGCAGTAGCGGTGGGCCATGTAAATGTAGTCTTGCACAGGGGCGGCAGCTAAAAGTAAAATGTAAAAGTCAAGATAACGTCATAAACGGATAGTGCCCAGAAAGGTGCTGCTTTTCTGATGCTGAGTAGCAAGGGTATGCCCATTTCTTGGTCCTAGTATGCCAAGCGTTTGCAGATCGGGCCGATAGGTGCCTGCTCCCGCGCGCGACAGCCCCTCGATAACGTGCTTTGCCCCCGGTCTAGTCTTTCTCCATGCGTGCAGCCCGTGTGTAGGGATGCGATGGTGCGTGGGTTAGGCAGAAAGTCTGTTCGGGGGCGTTGGCAATAATTTGTAGGGGGTGTACGACGGAAAATGCGGGTGAAAAGCCAGCGCGACCGCAGGGGAGCCGCAAATTCGGCAGGCAATTTGAAAGGTCAGGGCTGAGCGCCATCCGGGCACGAAAAAGACCTCCGGAAAAAACCAGTAGCGACCTTACCTGCGTAAGGTAGAGACGGACTTGATGTGATGCATCTTAAATTAAAAATTTTATGAAAATAAATAAAGAAAAAGCCTCTGAGCGCTTCAAAAGAATTGGTAATAAAAAAATAAATTCTGCTTGGTATCATCCACAAAAGGTAGATCCCTTTGCCACATACGGGCCCAGGCTCGCCGGGCAGTACCGACGTTTCTGGGAGCAACTCGACAGTGCCTGACTCAAGCTTCCGGCGGTTGGCGGCGCAGCCGGTTAATCTTCGTCCAGCGACGGGCTTCTTCCATCGTACGGGTCACCTCGTTGGGCGTATCGGTGCGTTGCAACGAAAAAATACTCATCAATAACAGCCTCAGCAGCAAAGAAGGTACTACGTAGGCCGTGCCGTGGAGGTATTGGCCGATGAGTGGCTGGTGGTCGCGCGTCCAGTCGGCCTGCCGGCGTTGATATCGCCAAGGGAGAAATTTCGCCCGGCGGGCATCGAAGATGAGCGAGAATTTTTCCTTCCTTTCGTAGAGGGCCGAAAGCCCAGCCAGGTAGCGCTCGAAGGTGTCGGGCTGGGCGGGTTGGCCCGTAAAAGTGACCACCACGCAGGGAAAATCGCGGTCGTTGATGCTGGCAAATTCGCTTTTCATAGTACATGTGCCAACGCGGGGGCCCCGGATAAGTTTGGGCCATCCACCCGGCCAATCTCGTTTTCGAAATGCATGGTGTACCCCGCAAGGGGCCTAACGTTTCGAATATGAAAAGACTGTACTGGACGTGGATACTGGCGGGCACGGCGGCCTGCACGGCGGGCGAAGAAATGGTGCCGCCGCTGGCACCCGAAACGGCTACCGAAGTGCTCGACTTTGTCTGGGTGAGCGAACAGACCCTCGATGCCTTTTGGCTCAGCCAAGAAGCGCTTGAACAGAAAGACCTACCCGAAGGTGAGCCGGACATGGACGGACGACTTTTTCCCTGCGCCGACCTGCGGTGGGACACGATCGCTACGACGCGGGTGCTCACCGTGGACTTTGGTACAACCAACTGTCGCGGTAGCGACGGGCGACGACGGCGGGGCCGGGTGCAGACGGGCTGGCAGGGCAATCCGCAACTGCCGGGCAATGTCCGTTGGCTGACCTTCGAAGGCTTTTTTGTGGACGATCAATCTGTCCGCGGCTATTACCGGATCATCGCCTCGGCCGATCCGCAGGGCGCACCCTTCTACACCGTTTTGGCGAGCGACACGGTGCAGTGGGAAGGCGAACGCGGCCAGACCACCCGCCGCGCCGAATGGACCGTACAGCAGACCGCGGGCGCCCACACGCCCACCCACCGCGACGATGTGTACGCCGTCACGGGTCAGGGAGAAGGCCGCAGCCCGACGGGAACGCCTCACCATTTTGCCACCGAAGCAACGCTGGTACGCGATGGCCTGTGCACCCGTCATTTCAGTGCGGGCGTGGTGGACGTGCACGTACCCGACGAACTGACCCGCTTTTTGCAATTGGGCGACGGCACCTGCGGACGCCCGCTGGTGCTCACGTGCGGCGGGCACCGCTACGAACTGATGATGCGCTAAAGCGCAAAAGAATCTGGCCGTAGTCGCAACGCGTGTTCGGGTTATCTCCGTTATTACGACAGCACCGATCCGCTGCCTCTATGAATGAACCTGCGCGTTCCGTCGAATTAGTTGTTGTGTCTGACATCCACTTGGGTACTTTTGGTTGCCAGGCCAATGCGTTCCTCCAGTATTTGCGCAGCATTCGGCCCCGTACCCTCGTGCTGAATGGCGACATTTTCGACGGGTGGCAGTTTAGCAGTCGCTATTGGCCCCTTACGCACATGCAGGTAATCGAGCACTTGGTTAAGTGGGCCAGTGATGGGGTGCGTATGTACTACGTCACGGGCAACCACGACGAGGCCATGCGCCGCTTTGTAGGTGCCCGACTGGGCTCGTGCGAGATTGTCAATCAGGTAGAACTGACACTGCAAGGACAACGGGCGTGGTTTTTTCACGGCGACGTGTTCGACGTTTCGATGCGCCACTCGCGCTGGATCGCCAAGATGGGCGCCAATGGCTACGGATTTCTTATCTTGGCCAATCGCTTGGTCAATGTGTTTGCCAAGAGGATGGGACGGCAGATATTTCTTTCGAAAAGCGTTAAGAATCGGGTGAAAAACGCCGTGAAGGCCAAAAATAACTTCGAACAGTCGGCGGCCGACGTGGCCGCCGCCCGCGGGTATCGCTACGTAGTGTGTGGCCATATTCACAAACCCGAAATTCGCGACATCACCACCGAAAACGGACGTGTGACCTACCTCAATTCGGGCGACTGGGTAGAAAGCCTCACGGCGCTGGAATATGAGGCCGGGCAATGGCATATTTATCGCCACGTGACCAAGGACAACCAGTTATCCAGCCCCAAAGATGAGGTGATCTCGCTCACCAACCTGGAGTTGTTCAACCGCTTGCGCAAAGAGTTTTCGATTTGAAGATCCTCTACGCCATCCAGGGTACGGGCAATGGCCACCTCAGCCGCGCGCGCGACATTGTGCCGCTGTTGCAACGCCACGGTCAGGTAGATTTGATGGTGAGCGGCACGCAGGCCGACGTATCGTTGCCCTTCGAGATCAAATACCAGTTGCGGGGCTGGAGCTTTGTGTTCGGCCGCCGGGGTGGGGTGGACCTGTGGGCTACCTATAAAAATACGCATACCCGAAAATTAAGACTGGAAATACGCGAGCTCCCGATCACCGCCTACGACTTGGTCATCAACGATTTTGAACCCGTTTCGGCTTGGGCTTGTCAGATGCGGCAAAAGCCCTGCGTAGCCCTGAGCCATCAGGCTGCGGTGCTGGCCCCCAACGTTCCTCAGCCCAAGGTCATAGACCCGGTGGGGCGCATGGTGCTCAAGGCCTACGCGCCCGCCACGGTGGCCTACGGGTTTCACTTTGCCCGCTTTAACGAGAACCTGTTTACGCCCGTTATCCGCCAGCAGGTGCGCCAGTTGGTACCCACCAACGCGGGCCATTACACCGTCTATCTGCCCGCCTACGGCGACGAGCGGCTGCTGCGCTGCCTGGGCCGACTCGACGACGTCCGGTGGGAGGTCTTCTCGAAACGCTGCCGCCAGGCCACGCGCTATGGTCACGTCTGGCTACGTCCCATTGACAACGACGCCTTCTTGCAAAGCATGGCCAGCAGCGCGGGCGTGCTGTGCGGGGCGGGCTTCGAAACGCCCGCCGAAGCCTTGTTTCTGGGCAAAAAATTGCTGGTTGTACCCATGAAAAACCAGTACGAACAGCAGTGTAACGCGGCCGCGTTGGCGCATCTGGGGGTGCCGGTCATCAAGAATTTGAAGAAAAAACGCCTCAAGAAAATTCGTCAGTGGCTCGAAGGTGGCCTACCTTTGCAGGTAGATTATCCCGACGAAACGGCCGCGATCATAGAAACGATCGTAGCGCGTCACGCCGGGGCTACGCTGCCGCCAGTGCCCCCGCGCGCGCCGGGATTTTACCTGGGTTTGCGTTAGTCCGCCGACGGGGGGCGCATTTTGCACAAAAACGCGTCCTTTGTCGTATATCGGATCGGGATGGTTTTGAGTAGTAGTCCAACCATCAGACTTTTACGTTCTAACAAAGGCAGGCATTTGGTTGTCCATCGCCATTTTCAACCCTAACGCCTACCCGCCGCGCCGCCCTATGTGGACAAAACTAGCTCATGTAGTACTCAAGTATCGCCTCCTGATGATCCTGCTGGTAGCCGGATTTACGGCCTTTATGGGCTATCAGGCGCAAAAAATTGAGTTGGCCTACAATTTCAGTCAGGTAGTGCCCGAAAAAGACCCGGATATGCAGGCCTTCCGGGAATTTCGCCGCACCTACGGCGAAGACGGCAACGTGCTGGCCATTGGCCTGCGCGATAGCGCTGTGTACACCCCCGAAAATTTTCGGCGCCTGCGCTACCTGGCCAACGCCCTCCGGCAGGTGCGGGGGGTACAGCAAGTGGTGGCCCTGCCCGACCTGATGCGGCTGGAGCGCGATTCGGACGCCCGCCGCTTTCGTTTTGTGCCGCACTTTGCCGTTTTGCCCGATAGCCAGGCCGCGCTGGACTCGTTGCTCGGCACGGCCTTCGACCAGCGTCTGTACGAAGGTCGTTTGTTCAACCAGGCTACCGGGGCCACGTCGTTGCTGGTCACGATCGAGTCGGGCGTGCTCAATTCTGAGGCGCGCCTGGGCCTGATTGACGACATCCGGGAACTGGGAAGGGCCTTCACGGAAAAGACCAACATCGAACTGCACTACGCCGGCCTGCCCTACGCGCGGACGGTGATTATGCAGAAGGTTAAGCGCGAGTTGAACATGTTTCTGATCATTTCGCTGTGCGTGACGGCCGTTATTTTGTTTACATTCTTCCGCTCCTGGAAGGCCGTCGTCTTTCCGATGATCGTTATCGGCGTGGTGGTGGTGTCAGTGATGGGGACGGTCGTCTTGCTGGGCTTTCAGATCACGATGCTTACGGGGCTGCTGCCGCCCATTATCGTTGTGATTGGCATACCCAACTGCGTGTATTTGCTCAATAAATACCACCAGGAGTTTGCCAAACACGGCAACAAGATGAAGGCCCTGAGCTACATCATTCGCAAAATTGGCGTCGTAACCCTGCTGACCAACGCTACGACGGCCGTAGGTTTTGCCGTGCTGATCGCCACGGACATTGCCATTCTGCGCGAATTTGGGTTGGTGGCCAGCCTCAACGTGTTCGTGGCTTTTCTGGTGAGCATCGTCCTGATTCCGGCCATCTTTGCGTACCTGCCGCCGCCCAATCCCAAGCAACTCAAGCACCTCGACTTCCGCCTGATCGGGCGGTTGATGTATAACCTGGACTTGCTCGTACACCGTCATCCCATCGCCATTTTTGTGAGTACGGGAATAATCATTGTTATTTCGCTGATCGGTATGAGCCGTTTGCAAGCCATCGCCTACCTGGTGGACGACCTGCCCGAAGAGAGCGCGATCAAGCAAGACATGTTGTTTTTTGAGGAAAACTTCGGCGGGGTGATGCCCTTTGAAGTAGTGCTCGACACGCAGCGTCCGCGCGGGGCGCTCGACCTCAAGAACTTGCGTATAGCGGCCGAAATCGAAGACTCGATCGGGTCTTTGGCGGGTATTGCGCCCCCGCTGTCGGCGGTGCAATACCTCAAGAGCGCCAATCAGGCGTTCTACAACGGCGACCCCGAGGCCTACCGCTTGCCTTCCAGCCAGGCCCGCAATACGATCCTGACCTATTTGCAAAACCAGCGCGACAGCGACGAAAGTGAGGGAGCGGGCACTGCCCTGCTCAATGCTTTTGTGGACTCGACGGGGCAGCGGTTGCGGCTGTCGTTTCGGGTGGCCGACATGGGTTCGGTTCGCATTGACCGGATGATGGAACAGGACGTACGGCCCATGATGGCTCGTCTCCTAGAGGGCACGGGGCTGGAGGCCACCGTGACGGGCACCACGCTGATTTTTATCAAAGGCAATGACTATCTGATCAAGAACCTGCAAACCAGTTTGCTGATTGCCGTAGTGGCGATTGCCCTGGTGATGGCGGCCCTGTTCGGCAATTTCCGGATGATCGTCATTTCGCTGATTCCCAACATTATTCCGCTGCTGATTACGGCCGGGCTGATGGGCTATCTGGGCATTCCGCTCAAGCCCAGCACGGCGTTGGTCTTTAGCATTGCCTTCGGTATTTCGGTGGACGACTCCATCCACTTTTTGGCTAAATACCGCCAGGAGTTGCGCCAGCACCGCTATTTTGTGTCGAAGGCCGTCTCGATTTCGATCAAAGAAACGGGCACGAGCATGCTTTATACTTCCATCATTCTGTTTGCGGGCTTTATCACTTTCGTCTGGTCGGAGTTTGGGGGCACGGTGGCACTGGGGTTGCTAACCTCAATTACGCTGCTGTGCGCCATGCTCACGAACCTGATTGTGCTGCCGGCCCTGCTGCTGGTGTTCGACACGGGTCGTACCCAACCCGATTTTGCGCCTCTCATCGAGCACTACGAAGAGTTTTATACCGAAGACGAGGACGAAGAAATAGACCGCGACCTGCTCGAAATCACCCGCGACGACAATGCTTCGGCAAAATAGAAGGCTCACACGTCACATCGGCGACACAAGGCGGAGACGCGAGGCGGGAGACGCAAAGCGGGAGACGCGAGACGCGAGGCGCAGGGCGGGGGGCACAAGGCGGGAGACGCAGTGCGGGAGACGCAAGGCGGGAGACGCAAGGCCTTGCGTCTCTACGGGGAAATCGGGAATTTCCACATCCGCACATTTCCACATCCTCACATTTACTAATCGGCTAATCAGCTAACCGACCAACCGTCCGTCTTCCATCCGGAGCACGCGGTCTATGAGGGGATGGCCGATTACGAGCGGGTCGTGGGTGGTGAGGAGAATGGTTTTGCCGGCGGCCTTCAGGTCGGCCCAGAGCCCGAGGGTACGGTCGGCCAGGGCGCGGTCGAGGTTGGCGGTGGGTTCGTCGGCAAAGAGCAAATCCGGTTCGGCCACCAGCGCGCGGGCAATGGCCACGCGCTGCATCTCCCCGCCCGAAAGTTGCCGCACGGCGAAGTCGAGGCGGTGGGTGATCTGGGCCGCCGCGGCCGCCTGATCTACGGCGTCGGTCACGCGCCGCGCCGACCAGCCCAGCGGCCACAGCGGCAGGGCAATGTTGTAGGCCGCCGTAAAGTCGGCAATCAGGTTGAACTGCTGAAAGACCACGCCGATGTGCCGCTGCCGAAAGCGGGTCAGGAACTTCTCGGACCAGCGCGAGACCTCTTCGCCCCGGCATTCGTAGCGGCCCGTGGTGGGTTTGTCGAGGCAGGCCAGCAGCGAGAGCAGCGTCGTTTTGCCCGAGCCCGAAGGCCCTACCAAGGCCACGCATTCGCCCGCCGCCACGCGCAAACTTATCCCCTGCACGGGGCGTACTTCGTGAGGACGTCCGGCATTGAACGTGCGTGAAATGCTTTCGGCGCGGATGATCGGCTCGCTCATGGCGGCGAAGATACGCCCGGAAGGCCACGGGCCGCCTCTCCGGGTTTTGAAAGTACCGCCCCTCCACCGAAATTCACCCGACCAACCCACCGGGACTGTTGACCGCTGATATGAAAATTGAAAGACTCCTTGTCGCCAATCGGGGCGAAATCGCGATCCGCGTGCTGCGGGCTGCTTCCGAACTGCGCATCCGAACGGTCGCCGTGTACACCTACGAGGACCGTTACTCGCTCCACCGCTACAAGGCTGACGAGGCGTATCAGATTGGTGAAGAAAACGAACCCCTCAAACCCTATCTCGACATTGAAGAGCTGATCCGGACGGCCAAAAAATACCGGATCAACGCCATTCACCCAGGGTACGGCTTTTTGTCGGAAAACGTACAGTTTGCCCGCCGTTGTCGCGAAGAGGGCATCATTTTCGTAGGCCCCTCGCCGGAGGTGATGGAGCAGCTCGGCGACAAGGTAAAGGCCAAAGCCGTGGCCAAGGCCGTGGACGTACCCATCATCGAAAGCAACCAGGAACGGCTCGGCTCGGTGGCCGAAGCCCAGGCCGCGGGCCGGGCCATTGGCTACCCGGTGCTGCTCAAGGCCGCTTCGGGCGGCGGCGGGCGGGGTATGCGCACCGTAGCCGACGACGAACAAATGGCCCAACTTTTCCCGACGGCCCAGCGCGAAGCCAAAAATGCCTTCGGCGACGATACCATCTTCATCGAAAAATTTATTGCCGACCCCAAGCACATCGAGGTGCAGATTTTGGGCGATCAGCACGGCAACGTCCTTCACCTCTACGAGCGCGATTGCTCGGTGCAGCGCCGCTTTCAGAAAGTCGTGGAGGTGGCCCCCGCCCCCAATTTGCGGCAAGAAACCAAAGACGCGCTCTACGAATACGCCCTGCGCATTGCCCGCCACGTCCAGTACGACAATGCCGGCACCGTGGAGTTTTTGGTGGACAAGGCCGAAAACATCTTTTTTATTGAGGTCAACCCGCGCATTCAGGTCGAGCACACCGTCACCGAAGAGGTAACGGGCATTGACATTGTCCGGTCGCAGATCCTGATTGCCGCCGGGCGTTCGCTGCATTCGTCGGCCATCTTTTTGCGCAGCCAGGCCGATGTGCAGTGCCAGGGCTTCGCCATCCAGTGCCGCCTGACCACCGAAGATCCGGAAGACGACTTCAAGCCCGACTACGGCACGGTGGTTTTCTACCGCAATGCCGGGGGCTTCGGCATCCGCATTGACGAAGGCAGCTCGTATTCGGGCGTCCGAATTTCGCCGTTCTTCGACTCATTGCTGGCCAAAGTGACGGCCTCGGGGCGTACGCTCAAGGGCGCCACGCAGCGCCTGCACCGCACACTGACCGAGTTTCGGGTGCGGGGTGTCAAGACCAACAAGGTCTTTCTGGAAAATGTGATTCTCCACCCCGAGTTTCAGGCGGGCCGCGCCACGGTCAATTTCATTGCCGAGTACCGCGAGGACTTGTTCAACTTTCGGCGGCCGCTCGATAGGGGCACCAAACTGCTGCGCTACCTGGCCCAGGTGACCGTCAACGGTAACCCGAGTGTGAAGCATGTTGAGCCGGGGCGCACTTTCCGCACGCCCCGCGTGCCGACCTTCGATCGCTTCGGCCAACCCGCGCCGGGCACCAAACAGCGCCTCGAAGCGCTCGGGGCCGACGGCTTTGCCCAGTGGCTGCGGGCCGAAAAGCGGGTGCACGTTACCGATACCACCTTCCGCGATGCCCACCAGTCGCTGCTGGCCACGCGCGTACGCACCCGCGACATGCTGTTGGTGGCCGAAGGTTTCGCCAAGCACCATCCGCAGACTTTTTCGATGGAAGTCTGGGGCGGGGCCACCTTCGACGTGGCCATGCGCTTTCTCTACGAAGACCCCTGGCAACGCTTGCGGCAATTTCGGGCGGCTATGCCCAATGTGTTGTTGCAAATGCTGCTGCGGGGCGCCAATGCCGTGGGCTACACGGCCTATCCCGACAACTTGGTGCAGGTTTTTATCGAGAAGTCGGCCGAAGAGGGCATTGACGTGTTCCGGATATTCGATTCGCTCAACTGGTTGGAGAACATGAAGGCCAGCATCCGCACCGTGCGCGAACGGACGGGCGCGCTGGCCGAGGCGTGCATTTGCTATACGGGCGATATCTCTGACCCGCGGCGTACCAAATACACCCTGGCCTATTACGTGGACATGGCCAAGGCCCTCGAAGACGCCGGGGCGCACATCCTGGCCATCAAAGACATGGCCGGACTGCTCAAACCCTACGCGGCCGCCGAGCTGGTGGCCGCTCTCCGCGAGGCGGTGCAGTTGCCCGTTCACCTCCACACCCATGACACGTCGGCGGCCCAACTGGCCACGTACGTCAAGGCCATCGAAGCGGGCGTGGACGTGGTGGACGTAGCCATCGGATCCATGTCGGGCCTGACCTCGCAGCCCAACTTCAACACCCTCAACGCCATTTTGCAAGGCCACGAGCGGGCGCCCGACTTCGACCAGGCTTCGCTGGAGGCGTACGCGCAATACTGGGAAGCGGTGCGCGACTACTACTATCCCTTCGAGTCGGGGCTGAAGGCGGGCACGGCCGAAGTGTACATGCACGAAATTCCGGGGGGACAGTATTCCAATCTGCGGCCACAGGCAGCTTCGATGGGGCTGGGCGACCGCATGCCCGAAGTAACGCAGACCTACCAGGCCGTCAATCAGCTTTTTGGGGATATCGTCAAGGTGACGCCCTCCTCGAAGGTGGTGGGCGACATGGCCCTGTTTCTGCTGGCCAACCACCTGACCGTAGAGGACGTGATCACGCGCGGTGCGTCGCTGGACTTTCCCGAATCGGTGCGCAGCTTTTTCCGAGGCGAACTGGGCCAGCCCACGGGTGGCTTTCCGATCGAAATCCAGAAGATAGTGCTCAAAGACGAGCAGCCCTTCACGGATCGGCCCAATGCCCACCTGGAGCCGATTGATCTGGAGGGTGCCTGCGCCGATTTCCGGCAGCGTTTCCCCGAGCGGCCCGCCTTTACCGATTTCCTTTCGCACCAACTCTACCCCAAAGTTTTCGAAGACTTCTACGCCCACTACGTCCGCTACGGCGACGTGAGCGTGGTGCCGACGCCGGAATTTTTCTACGGCATGAAGGCCAACCAGGAGGTACTCATTCCTATTGACGAAGGTAAAAGTGTGATTATCCGGCTCAATCACCTGGGCGAGCCCAACGAAGACGGCATCCGGCTGGTCAATTTTCGCCTCAACGGGCAGGCCCGTTCGCTGGAGGTGCGCGACCAGTCCATCAAGGTCGAGAAGGTGGCCCACGCCAAAGCCAAAGCCGCGCACGAGGTGGGTGCTCCCTTGCAGGGAATGCTCTCGAAGGTGTTTGTAACGGCCGACCAGGAAGTAACCAAAGGCACGCCCCTGTTCGTGATCGAGGCCATGAAGATGGAAACTACCGTGACGGCCCCACGGGCGGGCAAGGTGGTGGAAGTCGTGCTGCCCGAAGCCACTCTGGTGGATGCCGAAGACCTGGTGGTGCGGCTGGAAGCGTAAGCGGGTGACGGCAAAAGGGCAGTTGGGACTCAGGCATTTTTGCGGTACCGACCCGGGATCGCCCCCTCTCCCCACGTGACGCGCAGATTATCGATTTGTTAATTTTTGGCATTTGTACGCCCCACGGGTTTACAAATTTGTGCAGGCGCGTATAAACCCGCATAATACGGTTCTGCCGCGCGTGCGTATGCCTCATTCTCCTGCCCACTACGACCCCAACACCCGCCCGATCTGGCCGGATATGCTGCGCGCACTGGTAAAGCTACTTTTGCTGGGGTTGGTGTTGTGGGCGGGCTATCTGCTCCGCCAGCAGCGGGTGGCTGCTTTCACCTATTCCAAAGCCAGCGGGCGCGCCGTGTCCGACGCGCCCGCTGCGGCTCCCGCCGATTCGGACCTAGTTGGCCGTAGCCGAGTATTCCGCGTCGGTATGGTAAAATAGGAAGGCCCACAAATCAGCCTGTTCTTCGATCACCTTCGAGATGGGCTTGCCCGCCCCGTGGCCGGCTTTGGTGTCAATCCGGATCAGTACCGGGTTTTCGCCCACGTGATATTCCTGCAACGTAGCCGCAAACTTGAACGAGTGCGCCGGCACTACGCGGTCGTCGTGGTCGGCCGTCGTAATCATGGTGGCCGGGTATCGCGTACCGGGCCGGACGTTGTGCAGGGGCGAATAGCCCTTCAGGTACTCAAAATAGGCGCTGCTGTCGGCCGAGCCGTATTCGGTAGCCCAAGCCCAGCCAATCGTAAATTTGTGGTAGCGCAGCATGTCCAGCACGCCCACTCCCGGAAAGGCCACGGCGAACAGGTCGGGTCGTTGGGTCATGACGGCCCCCACCAGCAAGCCCCCATTCGAGCGGCCTGACACGGCCAGGTGCGCGGGCGCGGTGTAGTTTTCGGCGATCAGATACTCGGCCGCCGCAATGAAGTCGTCGAACACATTCTGTTTCTTGAGCTTCATGCCGGCCTGGTGCCAAGCTTCGCCGTACTCGCCGCCGCCCCGGATGTTGGCCTGGGCATAGATGCCCCCCTGTTCGAGCAAGGCCAGGTTAGCCGCCGAAAAGCTCGGAGTCAGGCTGATGTTGAACCCACCGTAGGCGTAGAGCAGCGTCGGCCGTTTGCCGTCGGGCTCCAGGCCCTTTTTGTGGATGATAAACATGGGCACGCGGGTGCCATCCTTGCTTTCGTAAAACACCTGCTTGGTCTCGTAGGCCGTCAGGTCCACGTCGAGCTGGCTCTGCTTGAAGGGTGTGGAGGCGCCCGTCCGAAGGTCGTAGCGATACAACGAGGGTGGGTAGGTGAACGACGTGAAGGTGTAGAAGACTTCTTCGGCGTCGTGGCCACCCTGAAACCCGCCAGCCGAGCCGAGGGCGGGCAGTTCCACTTCGCGCTCCAGCGTGCCCTGGCGGTCGTGCTGATAAATGCGGGTAGCCACGTCCTGCAAGTAAACGGCAAAGAGCTTGTCGCCGGCCCGGCTGACGCTGGCCAATTTGTCGGGCTTTTCGGCGATGACTTCCGTCCAGCGGGCCGGATCGGGATTGCGCGGATCTACGCGTACGATGCGGTAGTTGGGCGCGCCGTGGTTGGTGTACACCAGCAGGTGGTCGCCGTCGTTGTCCACCACGCTGTATTCGTAGTCGAAGCCCGGCAGGATCGTCCGGAACTCATTGTCGTTGCGCTGCAGGTCGCGGTAGCGCACTTCGGTGCCGTAGGTACCCTGCGATACATAAAGCAATAGGAAACGCTCGTCTTCGGTGACGCTCAGCCGGTGGTTGCGCAGCGGGTAGTTGGCGTCTTCGAAGATGAGTTTGTCTTCGGATTGCGGCGTGCCGAGGCGGTGGTAGTAGACTTTGTGGTATTCGTTTTTGCCCGAATAGGCCTTGCCGTCGGTGGGCTGGCCGTAGCTGCTGTAGTAGAAGCCGTCGCCTTGCCAGGCCGTACCCGAAAACTTGGCCCACCGGATGCTGTCGGCCAGTTGCTGGCCGCTGGCCACGTCCATCACGTAGAACTCCGTCCAGTCCGAGCCGGAGCGATTGACGGCGTAACTCACGTAGCGCTTGTCTTTCGAGCGGCCCGCTAGGTTGGCCGTCACGGTTCCGTCTTCCGACATTTGGTTGGGGTCCAGAAAAACGGTGGGCGCTCCGTCGAGGCCCCGTTGGCGGTAGATCACGCTCTGGTTTTGCAGGCCGTCGTTTTTGGAAAAGAATACAAACTCGCCCACGCGCACGGGCGCGGCGTAGCGCGCGTAGTCGTAGAGTTGGGTGAGGCGGGTGCGCAGGGCTTCGCGGTAGGGAATCTGGCGCAGGTGGTTTTGGGTGATTTCGTTCT